>JAZNQB010000139.1:0-30733 GCA_045589995.1 Paludibacteraceae bacterium | reverse complement strand
AACCAACCCAGACAACTCCTTGGCTCACAGAACGACATGGCTACGATCCGACTTAGATGTGACGGGAGTTCCGATGTGGGCATGACGATATCGTCAGCTATTATTTCATAGAATGCTCCATCCTTTGAGATACGGATAACCGCTCCGTTTTCCATCGGCGTCTGCGCCAAATCACGCATACGCTTCTGTGTTCCTTTGGCATAGAAATACCGTCCGCTCAAAGCGGGTAATGTACAGCCAATGGCAATAGGCGCGCATAAGGCGGAATAATCATCCCACTCTGCTTGTGCCAGATTAGTTATATCCACCGTTATATTTCCTCCATTGCGTTCTCCCCAACCTTTTTGCCAAATATAACCAGCCACTGCAGCCACATCCTTTATAACGGCTGCCAATTTAGGATTTTTATCTATAATACTCATATCAATTGAGGTATAAAACTACTTATGATTAATATAATAAGACCTGTTATGAGGATAGCTATCGTCATTTTGGATACTCCCTTCCATTCGCGAAGAATAATGCCCCACACATTTGAGAATACTACATTAAGTGCCATCAAGATGCAGAAGGAGAGTGTCACTAATTGCGGGCTTTCTGTCAAGAAGCCTTTACCCAAGGAGAGTCCAAAAAACTGGCTATACCATAGTGCTCCAGCTAACAAGCAGAATAATAAATTATTTAGCCACACATTGGTCTTACGATAATCTGCAAACGTATTATTCTTCTTATTTTGCCATAGACAATAGACCATATTGGTTAAGAAGCCTCCCAAAGTGACCAGCAATGTAGCAGGTAACGTTCGGAACATTGCATTTGTTTGTTCAAAATAAATATCCGCCCCGAATGTTAGTCCTACATTAAAACATCCGGACATAAATCCGGCTAACAAAGCGATGATTATTCCCTTGGTAAAGTTAAACTCTGTTTGCGTGTCGGTTGTTTGTTCTTGTGTGGCTTGCTCAGCACTTTTCATACCTCCTGCCACTCCGATTATCATAATACCAATCAGAGTCACCGCTACCCCAATGAGTACAGCGAAGGTTAGTTGTTGCAATGCGTTTTGCTCAGGGAAAAAGATATGTAGTAAGATTGGTCCCATAACCGTCCCTAATCCTGCACATGTTCCCAGGGCTATACTCTGGCCTAATGCTACGCCTAAGTAACGCATAGACAAGCCAAAAGTTAATCCACCTATACCCCATAGTATGCCAAAGAGCAATGTCATCCATACATTGAACTTCGGTGCTGACACAAACAACTGCCATAGACTTTCTCCTGCGGGGACAGCCATAAGCGCTCCACACATCGGAAAAACAATCCACGCAAAGACTCCTTGGACCAACCAATAGGATTCCCAAGACCACTCTCGTATACGATTGATAGGGACATAGCAACTTGACTGGCAAAAAGCGCCTACAGCTATGATTAGTAACCCAATAAGAATATTCATCTCTTATCCTCTTTTATTTGTTATGTCTCGTTCGTATTGCTCCACATCCTTGATAAAATCAAGTCCTACAGGCACATTATTTCGCACACAGAACTCATCGTACACAGCTTGCCATGGAAGACTCTTTTGTTCTTCTATCCATGCCAATTTCTGGAATCCATTGTCTGCCACCTCATAGTCATGAATGGTTTTTACCGGTTCCAATAAAGCGCGAAGCATACATCTTTGCGCGGCGCGTGAACCGATGACATATGCTCCTATACGGTTTATACTGCCATCAAAGTAATCCAATCCATAGTGTACACGGTTGGTGGCCCCTGCCCGTACGATTTCCTGGAAGAGTTCCAGAGTTGGGTCATCCATGATGGTCACATGATCCGAGTCCCAACGCACCGGTCTGCTCACATGGAGCATCAACTCCGGCACAAAGAGAAGCATACTTGATACTTTATCTGCCACTGACTCTGTAGGATGAAAATGCCCAGTATCCAATGTGATCATCACATTATTTTTAGATGCATACGCAGTATAGAAATCGTTACTACCTACTGTCATTGTCTCCAAACCGATTCCAAACACTTTGCTCTCAAGGCTTGGTTTTTCCCACGTATATTTCTGCTGCAGAATATCATCCAGACTCTCTTTAAGAAGGCTACGATATAGCATGCGGTCCACTGTCAAATCTTTAGAGCCGTCATGAATCCAAAGATTAATAATACAAGGGTCCTGCTGTGCTTCGCCTATCGCATTCGCTATTGCACGACAGCGTTTCATATGCTCAATCCAGAAATCACGAATCTCTTTATCAGGGTTTGATATGGTCAAGTTGCCTGATTTAGGATGCGCAAAACTTGTGCTATTAAAATCCAATTTGGTATCATGCTCTTTTGCCCACTCTACCCATCCTTGGAATAAAGACATATCACACTGGTCACGATCTATGAATTTGTCTCCGAACTCACCATAGATTTCATGCAAATTAAGTCGATGTGTGCCAGGTATTAAACTTTTCGCTTTTAGAATGTCGCTACGCAATTCGTCTATATTACGTGCTTTGCCCGGGTAGTTACCTGTGGATTGGATGCCACCGGATATTCCACTGGGTGATGGTTCGAATCCACAGACATCGTCTGCTTGCCAGCAATGCATGGAAAGATGGAAATCTTGAAGTTGTAGGAGTACTTTCTCTGTATCTACGCCTAAAGCCGCATAGCGTTCCTTAGCTATTTGGTAGGCTGCATGAATAGTTTGATTGTTCATAATATATTAATATTTAGTTTTTGATTATACTTTGCATTTGAATTTGTATATTTCCTAATGCCGTAGCTTCTACGGCACCTACTATTACAGGCACACCGATTGCCTCTTGTGTAAGGCGATTGAGAAAAGCGTTGCGTGCTCCTCCTCCTATCACATATAATGCGCCTATTTCCCACGGGGCTAATTTACATAACATTCCAAAGACCTCTGCATATCGCTTTGCCAAAGAATGGAAGATACAAGCTGTTATCTGCGCCACTGTCAAATCTCTCCCCGCTGTGACCTGCTCTATCATACTTGCCGGATTCGCGAAGCGCGGCTCATCCGGGTTGAATAATTCCGGCACATCTGTGACCGTTTCCGCCATTTCGACCAGTGATGGATAAGCATAGTCATGTCCTTGCGCCGACCATTCTTTCCTGCACTGCTCGAGTATCCACATGCCTGTAATATTTTTCAAGAACCGTGCCTTGCCTCCTACCCCCCCTTCGTTAGTAAAATTCATTTGCTCGCTATCGGCAGTGATAATAGGTTCGTCGGTTACTATTCCCATTAAGCTCCATGTGCCACTTGACAAATATGCGACATGTTTTCCATCCTTCGTTCTCGGGACAGTAGCCACTGCACTTGCTGTATCGTGTCCTGCGACTGCAATCACAGGCACTTCATATCCAAAATCAGCTATATGCTTCTGCAAGACCCCTACCTTTTCCCCCGGCATTACCATTTTTGGGAAACATTCTGCTTTTGCCCCACATGCCTGTAACAAATCCCTATCGGGCTGATGTGTATAGGCATTCATCATTTGTGATGTAGAAAGAATGGTATATTCGCAGACCATCTTTCCGGTCAAGAGATAGTTGAAATAGTCAGGCATAAAGAGATAGTAATCTGCTTGTAGGAAAGGCTCATATTGCTGCTTATGGCACGCATACATCTGAAATAATGTATTAAAATTAAGGAATTGTATTCCTGTTTTTTGATAAACGGTGGTGCGAGGTATTCTTGCAAAAAGTTCCTCCATCACCTTTTCCGTATAAGGATCTCTATACGCGCGCGGATGCGCCAGCGCGCGCTTTCCTTTTAAGAATACGACATCCACTCCCCATGTATCCACCCCGATACTACACAGATGAATATCCTCCCGAGAAGTGAGAAGTCGTAATCCTGTTATTATTTCACTCATCAAGCGATCGGTATCCCAGAAATACCGACCGTCTTGCTCATACATACTATTTGGGAAACGATAGATTTCCTCCAACTCAAGCCCATCAGACGATATAACAATTCGTCCGCTCGTGGCTCCTAAATCAATGGCACAATAAGCGTTTTTCATGTAATTATCAATTGACGGTGCAAAATTATATAAAAAAAATCATGCAAATATTTGCATATTGACAAAAAAAATACTAATTTTGGCACAAATTTCATTTTTGCCTATTTTTTTGTAGTTAGTAACCTCAAAAATAGCCCTTTTATGCGAAAGAACATTGATTTGCACTACATGCCTGTGACCCCATTAGATGAGCAATGGGGTATTGTGTGCACTACAGCAGGCTACCAGACCATTCCTCCGTTCAGCGAATACCCGCCCTCCGGAGTACATCCTGCCAACTATATTTTCAACAAGACTCATGGTCGCGTTCTACATGAATATCAATTGGTTTACATAGTAGAAGGAGAGGGTTGGTTTGAGTCAGAGCATTGCCACCGCACAAAAGTATCAGCAGGTACGATGCTCCTTCTTTTCCCGGGGGAATGGCACAACTATGCGCCCAACAAGCAGACCGGTTGGAAAGAATATTGGATTGGTTTTCGTGGGAGATACATCGACGAGCGCGTAGAGAATGGTTTTTTCTCTCCTTCTCAACCTTCGGTAGTTATTGGAAATGACATACATATTGAAGAATTCTATCTGGAGGTATTACGTGAGGCTCAATTTGAGAAAAGAGGTTTCCAATTGCTTATTTCCAGTATCGTTCTTCATCTTTTAGGCACTATTGTTTTCAGACAAAACATCACCTATTACGAGAGTTCGAATATAGCTAATAAGATAGAGCAATCCAAGCAGTATATGCGCATGCATATAGGTCAAAACATCTCTCCCGAGCGGATTGCCTCAGACCTGAATATCGGTTATAGTTGGTTTAGGCGTTTTTTTAAGCAATATGTAGGTATGTCTCCTACTCAATACCAGCAGCACTTGCGTTATCTGCGTGCAAGGGACTTACTGACGGGCAGTGATTTGACCATTTCCGAGATAGCCTATGATTTAGGTTTTTCGTCTGTAAATCATTTTTCGACCTTCTTTGCTCAACAAGCCGGCCTATCTCCACGCGCATTCCGTAACAGCTACAGATAAGGCCGATAGAGATAGTTGCGCTTATTAAGCGTATATTCTACTGCTTGCGAATATATTCATTAGGTGTCATTCCCACTTTCTTTTTGAATACGCGAAAGAACGATGCTCGGCTATTAAATCCACTTTGCTGTGCAATTGATTCTACGGTATATCGTTTGCTATCTCCTGCTGCGACACGCCTTTTAAACTCTTCGATTCGGAAATGGTATAAATAATCATAGAATGTGGTTTGCATGTGCTGTGTAAAGAGATATGACAACTGATATGATGGCACATTGAGTCGTTGTGCTATATCTGCTATTTTCAAGTCAGCTTGCAGATAGATTTTATCTTCTTTCATGAGCTGCTCTATCTGCTCGAGCAAAGCATTTAGTGTAGGTATAGCCATAGAGACATGTGTATATTTATTTTCCTTTTGCTTCTTTTCGTCCTTTTGTAATTTGCGGTGTTTGGTTCTATTTCTTACGCGTATGTACACAGTAATAGTTACAGCGAGTATTATAGAGAGTATTCCTATCGCCATCCAATGCCCTTTAGATAGCGGGACCCGTACGGAGGCGATGGTCTCTGTATGTGGTTGGTCATACAATCTTACATGAAATACATATTTGCCTGGCGGCAGGTTTCGATATGCTACACTTCCTTTTGAACGTATTAATTGCCAATCGGCATCCACATTATCCAATTTATACTGATAGGCAACAGCATTAGGGTCTGTATATCTAAGATCGGAGAAATGGAAAGTGACATTATTTTCCATATGTTCAACCTGTGTTATAGTAACAGGATTGGTCCATTCTCTATCTATGACAGAGTCGGATTTAAGATAAACGAGTCCCTCCGAGTTACCAAGCCATATTGTACCCTCCTCATCAATCTGCGGTTGACAAAGTGTAAAAATGGCGGATGGCAATCCATTAGCAATGCCATACCGATGAATAGAATTATCCTCCTTTTTACAATATAGTCCATCCGTTGTACCTATCCACAATTGATTTAAATGGTCCTCTATCATAAACAGATTCGTTGCTTCCGGCAACTGTGTATCGCATATCTGCATCAAGCTATCTACAACGATAGTCTTTCCCTGCTGTGGCATAAAATAGAGTTTATTGTGTGCATCACAATAGATACTCCTCACAACGGTTTGTGACTGTAGCTGCGTAGGTATACCTTGTATAGAAAGTGTATCTGTTTCCGGGTCATACATCACCATTCCATTTTCTGTACATATCCATCCTCTATTTTGCATATCAAAATAGATACAATAGGTATATCCCTTGGGCAAAATACTACTGCCAGAATCGAAATGCTTAACTACTTTTCTCTCTTCAACAACTGCGACTCCTTTATCCGACCCAACCCACACACGCCCTAACGAATCAGCTGCTATCGTAAATATCTGTCCTCCTATATAATCAGAAGAAACAGATTGCGGTTGCGCACCTTTTTCATCCATCGTATATAAGCCACCGCCATATGTACCAATATAATACAAGCCTTTGTTATATAGCGTAGCGAATACCATCTTCGAATTCAAGACCGTTTCATCATAGTATCGTAGTATTTTTTTCTCTTTGTCCACAAAATACAGTCCATCTCTGGTACCTATCAGCCGCTGCTGGTTATGTATAGCAAGCGCTCTAATGGCTTTGCCCTCCGTATTGAGCATGGATGTTTGATGGATACTGAATTGCTCTGTTCGTCCTACTGTATAATCCAATCCGTGCTGATAGAATCCCATCCATAGGAGTCCGCGACTATCTATGAGCGCGCGATAGACAGAATTAGATGTCAAGGTAGTGGGAGAAGATGTGGTAGATAGATGAGTGCTCTTTTGGCTTTTGATGTCATATAAGAACACTCCATCTCCATCTGTAGCTATCATAACAATAGAATCGCACATCTGCAGTGAAACCACAGGGCTCACCATGTTGCTTACAAGAGAGAACTTAGCTATCTGTTTATCAAATCGATAAATACCATCATGAAAAGACCCCAGCAGAATGACAGAATCTGCTATTGCCAATTCAGTAAATCCTCCTTCTGGTAGATCCGAGTAGTAATAATGACACCACTCTCCTTCCGGTGATAAGGAGTGCAGTCCTGCTTTCGATGTAAGCCACGCATACCCTTTTTCATCCGCACGAATATGGCGCAGCTCATTCTGCGGTGCTTCCGCCGACTCGACATTAAACAGATGTCTGGTGAGTATTTGGGTGGTAAGATGATAGGTATATAATCCTTTAGAGGTGGCGATATATAGTTTCTCTCCTATTACGCATAGGTCGCGCAATAGTCCCTCTATCTGTCCGGATAAGATTGTTTGTAGTTGGTTGGTTTGGGAAGAAAGACAATAGAGGGTATTATTAGAACAAGCATATATTTGCTCCTTATATCCCGTAATAGCCTCTATCCGCTGTGAAGGTTTATCGCTATCGGGCAGTGCATAGCGCGTAAAAGTCAGTCCATCAAACCTCTCCACACTTGTGCCAGTACCAAACCACATGAGCCCTGTAGCATCCTCATAGATACTATTTACCAACAGGTCTTGCAACCCATCTGCTGTACCCACATTTCGAACCATTCGGGGAGCAGCAATAGCGATTTGGATTAAGCAAATACTAAACAATATAGATAGCAACCTTTGCATTCGGTATATATTTTCCGAACGCAAAGGTACTACATTAAAACGAAACTCACAAATTATTTGGGATTTTTTTTCGTTTTTTAAAATTTTCTGATACTTTAATTCATTCTTATTAGAATGTTTCTATTGAAGAGTCCTCTACAGTACCATTTTTTAACTGTAAGATTGGACTAGCGGAACACAATTTCATATTATTTTCCACCATGAGCGTTTGTGTAGTTGGTTGAATATAGTGCTTCATATTTATCCTTTTCAGTTACATGTTATTTTACTAATTGCCCATCCACTCGGTATATTTTACCGGCTTTACGGATATACAAGACACCCTCTTTTAGGATTTTTTCTGCTTGAGAATTGGCATCTATGGTTTCTATTTCGGTGGCCATCTGTCCTCCAAATTTAATTCGTAGAGGCGCATTGTTAGCTTCATTGGCTTGCGTATCATATGTGCAAGAGAGATATGCTCTATTCTTCGCAATTATGATTTCAGTGCCTTTCACCTTGTAGAAACCTATACCATCGCCTGAATCCGGATTTGCCAATACATAGTTATATTTTTCCACGCCACCCTCTGGTACATTTATCTGCTCGTATGTACCTATCAAGCATCCATTTGTGGGTGTAGATTGCTCATTATTCGCGACTCCCGCTTCGCCATTAAAAGTATAAGTGGCTGGCTCTGCGATGATAAGTACCGGTTGGTTTGCCTCAATACGCTCCACCTCGGTTGCATATATGTTTACTGTGCCATCGTTTGTTAATGTATATGCTTTTACACCCACTGGCAATTCTGCATCAAAGCCAAGCACTAATGTAGCCATACCTGCTTTCGGAGACACAACAAGATTGTATTGACAATATTTTTTAGCTTTGAGTTCGTTTTTGGTTCCCGATTTGGCAGCATATAATTTCCATCCTGTCACTCCGTCAGCATCTACCGTTTCGTATAATTCCGGTTTATCACAATTAAGAACGATTGCATAATCCTCTTTATAGTCAGCAGAAAGGATGAGTTTGACAGGTGTAGTATGTGTAGCGCCTTGGTGGTCCACTCGCTTATTCATGTTGAGGTAAATACCTGTTGGGAACGAGTTATTACCGGTTAAGATAATATTTGACCCAGCGCACTTAACATCTCCGGTTACTACGGAGTATGTAGTATTGATGACACTGACGCCATCAAAGTGTATCTTTGCTGTATTATTGGAATCAAATGTCTGTATAGAGCGTACTTTATTTTGTCCGTCCACTATCAGATTCTTGAATGTAACGGTATAATCTGCACTTTTATTAGCCAGCACCATGATTGTATTAACAGGCACGCCACAAATAATTTTCTCTGCTCCTGTAGCACCTTGGATGGTCAGTTCTTTCTTTATCTCAAGACGGGTACCCGAGATAGTGACATCACCGTAAATGGTGATTACATCCCCTTCATTAGCATTTGCTACGGCATCAGCCAATGTGGTCTCCACTTTATTTTGAGTTGTATTCACTATCGGTGCCTGTTGCAAAGAAGGTCCATCTTTCTCAGCATGTGAAGAAGAAGCAAACTTTCCCTTTTTGTCTTTAGTAGTTATATCTTTCGAAGTTATTAATACTCCCACCAGCGTCTTATCACCACGCGTAGCAAGAGGAGTTAATGATGAAGCCGGTATAGTGAATGACCATACATTATTAGTACATGTAGAAGATGCGATAGGTTCTTTCTTGCCAGCGTCATCGCTACTACCCGGTGCTACACCCACCACAGCAGTGGCATATGTATTGATGTCGGCAGCAGAAATGAAGTTATTTACTTGATAAGGAAAATCCCATACTGCGAGTTCTGATGTACCACCACCTCCCAGGGTTGTCAACGAGAGGGTGTATGTCATACCCGTTACATCAACATTCTCTACCCAAAAATACTCTACAGCAAAGAAACGGGCTTGATAGTTTCCTTCAAAATCAGTATTCTTAAATCCATTCAACGGAGTAGAACTATCATAGCCGCTATTATCACTCTTTGGACGGAAACATAACTCCAAATAAGGTGATGCGGTGTCTATTTTCTCATCTTTCCAATCTTGGAAAGCTTTAAGGTCATTAACTGATGTAAAAGTAGCCACCCAATCCACCGCATATTTAGCTGTTTCGTTCGTTAAGCCAGTAGCATCCGCCATGATAAAATGAATCTTGTTTATTTTCACATCTCCGTCCTGCACAGGACCTAACTTGTTGAGTCCGTCCGCGCCAAGATTGAAGTAATAGATTATACCATCATCTGCACATTTAATAGAACCTGACGGTCCGCTTATGCCGTTAAGCCAAGTGTCTTTATCATCGGCATTTTTATAATTTATCTCCATTTTACGGGAGTTCGTTGTTCCCGGTAGTGGAGCAGTCAGTTTGATAGCCCACACAATATCTTTTGCTTTATCAAATGTGTAAGTACCTGCCTTTTGGTATTGAAAATCAGCACGGTATTTAACACCAACACTATCTTGCTGCTTCATCTGCACATTGGCTACACCATTCTCCACAGAAGTAATTGAGCCGCCACTACTCACTTGCCAGCCCTCACTATCCGTAGCATTAAAGGTGAAATTGATGGATTGTGGTCCTACCGCAGCCATAGCTGCATTCAGAATAAACATGCTCACGCAGAGCATTAAGATAGATTTTTTCATAATTCTCGTCCTATTAAGTCATACATTTTAGTGCCTCGGCGAATACATACTTGTCCATTAAGAATCATCTTAACAGCCTTATCGTCCGATGCCACATTATCTATATCTGTTGATACTTGCGCCTTGCGTCCTTTGAGCTCTCCATTCCCCACATAGAGTTCCCATTCTGCTACTCCGGCAGCATCTACCGCCTCATAGAGAGTAGAATCAACGCAATGCAAAACGATTGCATAATCCTCTTTATAGTCAGCAGAAAGGATGAGTTTGACAGGTGTAGTATGTGTAGCGCCTTGGTGGTCCACTCGCTTATTCATATTGAGGTAAATACCTGTTGGGAACGAGTTATTACCGGTTAAGATAATATTTGAGCCAGCACACTTAACATCTCCTGTTACTACGGAGTAAGTAGTATTAATGACACTGACGCCATCAAAGTGCATCTTTGCTTTTCCATTGGAATCAAATGTCTGTGTGGCGCGTACTTGATTTTGTCCGTCCACAATCAGATTTTTGAATGTAACGGTATAATCTGCCTCGTTTCCATTAGCCAGCACCATGAGTTGGTTGGCCGGCACGCCACAAATAATTTTCTCTGCTCCTGTAGCCCCTTGTATTGTCAGTTCTTTCTTTATCTCAAGACGGCCCCCCGAGATAGTGACATCCTCGTTGATAGTGAGCATATCTCCCTCCGCAGCTTCTGCTACTGCAGTTGCGAGGTCTGCATATTCTACTTTGGTGGTATTATTGAGAATAGCCGGTTGCTCCACTGCGGTGGCGTAGTTAACTGTACAATAAGAGGCATTATCGCCTGTGTGATAGTATTTATAATTATTCGTTGACTGAAGTGTATTCAAGAGTACATTGACTGTCAAATAATCATTCTCAATCGTACCCGCTGCTTTAAGTAGTGCTATCTCTTCTAACCCCAATGAGATAACGCGATAGTGTGCTCCATCCTTATCGAGATTGGTGCTCACTTTGAGTGGTTGATGCATATCGTCAATGGTATTACCCGGGTACACACCCAAGACGGTTTTGACATCGTTAAGGAATGCCATACCTGCAGTAGCGAAATCAGCGGTGGAGGTTACCATTGAGTTATACGGGAATGGCCACAGCGAAACATCTCCATTATTGGTTTGTCCACTCACTCTCTGATAAACAAACTCCAAGGATGTGACTTGACTGATGTTAGCGATGGTCCATGTCTGCACTGCGAAGAAACGAGCGCCATTGTACACCTCAAACTGCTCTGCGTCTGTGGTTACTTTATTCCACTTAGTAGGTTCATTGTTGTCGGTGCGGTAGTTTGCCTCCCATATAGGGCGGATAGTGGCTGTTTGCGCAAACGCACCAAGGCTAAGCAATGCAACCGCAGCCATAAAGAATAGTTTTTTCATACTGATAAATGATTAAAGTATTAGTAATTTTGTTGTCTATATAGTGCTTCGAGGTAATAATAATCTGCGTATATGATCGATGCATCTATTTCTGTTCCGGCGGGATAGTGTCCTGTAGCATGTGCTAGTATAGCTGGTGAGTCTTGCGGAGCCCAATAGGCGTCTGCCAAGTTCTCCATCATCTTATCCGCTTGTGCTCTATAGTATTCAGCCGTCTCTTTGTCCACCCAAGTAGTCAATTCATACAATGCGCTTGCGACTATAGCCGCCGCTGAGGCATCACGGGCTGTATAAGGGATATGGGGGTGGTGGAAGTCCCAATAAGGTACAGCATCCGGAGGCAGGCGTTTAAGATAGGCGTCAGTGGCTTTCCGCGCCATGTCTAAGTGTTTTTGCTCTTTGGTATAGCGATAGACCATCGTATAGCCATATATAGCCCATGCTTGTCCTCTCGCCCAGACACTCTCGTCGGCATAGCCCTGATGGGTGCAGTTATAGATATGTCGGCCTGTTAGGCGGTCATAGACAGCGACATGATATGACGTGCCATCCGGTCGGAAATGATATGCCATCGTGGTATCGGCATGCGCCACAGCTATCTGTTTCAATGCCTGATGACTTTCCGATTGCTCTGCCGCCCAGAAGAGCAGTTCGAGGTTAATCATATTATCCATAATGGTATTATGTCCTCCGAACATTTGCACATTGCGTGGCCACGAGAGCATTGTTCCTACAACGGGATTAAAGAGCGTAGCGAGGCTGTCAGCACATTGCAACAAAGCCTGCCTGTAGGTTTCTCTTGTTTTTCTATCCGGTGAGAAGCGATATCCATTGAGCAGCGAGGTGATGGTAAGGAATCCCAGGTCATGGTCATAGACCGGTGTGTATGGCAGATAGAGCATGCTATTTGCTGTTTGTGTAGCCGCATGCAAGACCTCTTTTTTCTTAGTGAGCGCATAATCATACCACAAGCACCCATCCCAAAATCCTCCGCACCACTCCGCAGGTATATTGGGTCTGGTATTCCATTTCGTTTGTCCCGGCAGCACATTACGCGGCATTTGCTGGTTTAGCTGTTTCATCTGCTCCATCGTACGATGAATTTTCCTATCGCAATGCGCTATCACATCCACTCCTCCTTTGATAATCATAGTAGCGCCACCATTAGCCTGCAGTGTGAGTGGTATTCTTCCATTGCGGGCATTTAGTTTCTTTATCTCTCCGGATGTAACACGGACTTGTGTTTTGGTAGGTACAGAAGGATCATCCGTAAAGAGCTGATAGGAAAGTTTGGCATTTGCTTGGCAAAAGGCACTGAGATCAATAGTTATTTGCCTTGGTGTAGCATTATTCAGTGCGGCGACAAACCATGTGGTTCCTTTTCTTCTGGCGAGCAGTATATATGTATCCGGATTTCCTGCGAGCACTTTTGTTTCATCCCATGTGACAGGCAATTGCTCGAACCATGTCATCTCCGGTTCGTAGTTATATTGTGCAGGTTTATCGTACCAAAAGAGTGTTAGTAACGGTGATTCATAGACCATTGATACTGCCAATTGGTGTGCATGGGTATTGGTAAGGCGTTTGTCATAATAGCAGATGGTATAGTCGGCTGCTCCTGCGAGCATACGTGTGAATGCCAAGCGCACATTATGGTTTCCATCGGGGAACTCTTCGTTTCCGCAGATACCCTCTTGTGTGAGCAGATTAGGATAGGTATAACTAAATCCTGTAGGTCTGTATTCATCATGTATATTCATCATGAGTTGGTTCTCAGCCGCTAATCGCACCAAGTCATGCAGCCATGTTGTCCATCGATGACTGGCATATTGCACAAATCCCGATTTGACTCCGACGACTCCCCATTGTTTTAGTATAGGGAAAAGTTGTCTTGCCTGTTTCATGAGTGCATGCTGATTGACATAGAGCCACACTCCCACTCCCTTGGTTTTTGCATATTGGCATATAGCGGGCATGTCGAGTCTGTCTATTACTTTGGTAGCATCTCCATCATGGCTGGTGCATGGTTCATACCATTTCCAATCAAAGAGCATATATTGTATATTATGTGCTGCACAGAAATCAATAGTAGCATATGCTCCCTCCATCGTCAGTGTGGTTTCTCTCATTATCTTTCCGGGTTTGACCCAACTAAAGTCTCCTTCCGGTGGCGGGTTGAGTGTCTTGACGCGTGTGGGTGCTTTCTCGAGAATGTCTCCCGGAGTATGCGCCGCCATAATGATTTTCCATGGCGTAGCATAGTATGTAACTATATCCACCGGGCTATACATAATGGTAGCCAGTTGATGGTTGCTTGCTTTGAGTTTGGATAGACACCAGTCATCTGTATCAGCAGTCAGTATGGCTGTCCACAGAGAGTCGTTATGGCATAGCAGCGGCATTTCGACAGGGTATTTGATACTATCGACCAATATATGCTCTGCATGTGCTTGTGCCCACTGCTCGGCGTATGCCATTGTTCCCTGTGGCAATGCATAGGTGGTTTCATCTGCTACAATCTTGTGAAATATGGCATTAGGATGCTCAGGGAAGAAGTATCTAAACGCCATCCCGTCGTTATACATCCGTACCTCTATATTGAGCCTATAATTGGACCTTACGCGTCCATCTTTCTCTGCCTGTTTCGCATTGCCCATGGGCGCAGTCTGCTTTGCAGGCATTTCTTCCTTTCTGCTGAGATAGATAGTAATTGCTCTGTATTCATCTATCAGTACAGGGGTAGAGACAGAGTCCCACTGCATGGCATGCATCCATTTTTCATATTGTGGCAATGTGCGCCATCCCAATGCCATTTCCCAGCAACGATTATCTATATTAAGCCCCATTTTGGATGGATGGAGTACGGTATCGCCCTTGTAGCAGAGGGTATAACAGGTTTCAAAAGGCGGTTGCGCTGTCTGCTTGAATTCTGCTTGGAAGTGTCCATTCGGTGAGAAGACAGTCATTACCGCAGCGAGTATATATAGTAGTTTCATTTGAAAGTAATATTTTCCGTATAGTTGCTAATCAGTATGCGTGCCATATCTGCCGTTTTATACCATTTAGGTTTTTGCGGCATAGTATCACATATATGTATTCCGTCTATATACAAATCTTCAAAAATCACATTTCTCACCATTCTCTCCGGCGAGAATCCTTCTATGACAGATATTTCTCCTTCTTTAGGTGCTTTGATTCGTCGGAAAGTGATATTCTCTATCGCCTTTCCCGGCGCTTGGCAATATTTTTCATTTTTAAAGATGCGTAATGTTAACAAAGCGCCATTGGTTATATGATCGATTACAACATCCTCAAAGAGCACATTTCTTACTACATTATTATCTCCGGCAGCAATAGCCATACATCCTTGATAATCCATCTGTTTCTCTCTCTGGTTGAGTATGTGTATATTTCTAAAAGTGAGGTCTTCGATTGTGTCTATCCGTTGTCTATCCTCTCCTTCGCTTGCCGCGCCGTGCAATCCTATGAAGACAGGGTGCGCTATTTTGGGATTGAAGACACAATCCTCCACCAATATATGCCTTGCAGAGCCTACATGTCCTTTGCGTGTAGCATAGACCGTCAAACAGTCATCACTCGTTTCGCAGTAGCACCCTCTAATAGTGACATGACTGGAAGCGAAGATATTCAGTCCATCTCCCCAAGGGTAGGATGTGTAACATTTCACATTTTCTATCAAAACCGTATCGCTTCCTCCGGTAGGCACTTGCGTTGTGGTGATATTGCGCACCGTAATATTCCGGCTATTTGTTATTTCCACTCCATATCCTCTCCCTCGTGGCCGGATAGTAGCTCCATTCCCCTCTATAGTAACATTCCGGCAGTTCTTTATCACTATTTGTCCTTCATAGTATTTGGAGGGGTTCAAGTGGATAGTATCTCCTGACTTGGCGTAGATGACTCCCATGGCTATTGTATCCTTTATTGGTTGTGGTAGTTGGAAATTCATCTCTCTAACCGCAGACTTATATTTCCTATCGCCTTTTGCTTGCACACAGATGGTCACTCCGTCCCACATTCGTTTAGGGTCTGCTCCAAAATAGTTTGTATCTATGACAAACGTATTAGGCGCCACCTCAATAGCCGGTCCTGATATAAGCACTGCTTGTGGTGTTGTAGGTGCGTGCTCATCCGTCAAGTACATATGGGTTGAATCCACAAAGACAGGTTCAATACGCAGTGTGTCTGTTGTCCATTTCGCGCGAATTCGCACATGCTGATTAGGATCAAATGGCAGTATTTGTCCATTTAGTTTTGCTGATACATACTGCATTTTTTTCGCTTTTTCTGCACGCTGATGTGCTTTGGTGAGTTGTACCATCTCTTTATCATGATACCAAAAGCCATCATATTCTACGCCGGTTATCGGTCGGGGGTTGGCTATACTTTTTTCGATAAAACGGACTATATATTGCTGTGTCTCGTGTGTCAGGTCAAAATGTCCTCTTCCTGCATCTTTTAAGAAACTTATTCTACTATTGGGATACATTATTCTGAAGGCTCTTGCCGGATTGAGTCTTGCCTCCCACCATTCATACTCGCCCATGACCATCAAACCTGGTATAAAGTCTATATTACGCGTGCGTCCCCATTCTATATTTGCTCGTCCATAACCGCACAGGTTGGTTCGCGGTGCGTCTCCTTTGAAGGAAATGATGCATACAGTTCTATCCGGATTCCATGCTGCGAAATTCCATGGAAAAGTAGCTTGTGCCGAATGTCCAAATGGGATTACTCTTGCCTTCTTGAGTTCCGGGTGGTTGGTCTGCTCTGCCCACATATTCATCCGTTGTTCGAAGCGTTGCTGACAAGTCAGTCCGTTCTCATCCTTTACCGATACATCCCAATTCTGTGAACCTTGCTGCACAAAAGCCATTGCTATTCCCAAGCGATCCATCTCTTGCGTAAAATACGGGCTTCTGAAGAGGACCTCTTCTGTCATATTCTGATGACAATAGAGAAGTGCTTTGACCGAATCTGCTCCGACCGGCAGACGCAAAAAAGTGCTTAATAATATGGTTAGAAAGATTTGCATATCAAACGTCCATTATATTTTTTGCCCAAAACTTTTACTTTTGCCTTATCGTTATCTGTAGAGATGAACAGTTGTTTCGTTCCATCTTTTCTGTGTATAAGCACTGCCACTGCTGATGTTGTTTGTTTATCCATGATTGTCACTTTGGGGTATTCTACTTTCTCTATAACAGCGGGTTTATAAGGTGCTGTAGGTTCAAAAACATTGACAAATGGTATTGTCCATGCTTCTCCATGGCACCGCGCCACATATGTAAGTGTAGGTGTATTTTGGATATCATACGGCATATTTTTGAGACGGCTTAATCCTTCTGTAGAAGGTGAAAGTGCCCTATAAACGGTGGTATTAGGCATTGCCATCGCCCATTGCGTCATCTGTGTTCCATCCGGTACTTTATACGTTACTTGTATATGTGTATCCATCGGTGCTGACTCTTTATTATATATATACGAATAGGCATACAGATATCCTCCGGCGAAAGATAATTCATCCGTAGGTGCAGTAGGAACAGATATTGTCATTTGTGTACCCATATTATGGTAGAAATAGTCATGGAACTTATCTTTTCCATCTCGTCTCTTGCTTCTAAAAACATCTATAAAATAATTATCTGTCATTATCACCAATCGTTGCTGGTCTGCTTGTGTCTCGGAGTCCATCATATATACTTCCGCATACTGTACAGGCAGTGTGTCCATTGCAATAATTTTGAATTCCTGCTGTGACATCATGATTGGATAATCACTCACTCCATCCACACAGACGGTATTATGGGCAGGGAAGCGACTATAATACTCTTTATAATCATCGCCTGAGTAAAGGCTATATCCTATTCCTGCATCTGGTGCCATACGCAGTCCGCATCCATACAGCTCCATATTTATTCCATTGGCATGCATATGATTACCTTTGCTTGCATTGAGACTAAAGGCAAGACTTTGGTACTTATCCATTCCCGTTCTTTGCACCAGCCATGATGTTTTAGGTGCGGCAAACATTCGTGAGGGTTTAAGGTCGGCGATACTGATACCTAATTTCTTATAGACCTCCGGTTTCAATTTGTGCGGATGTGTATCTCCAAATCCCATGATCATTGAGTCCGGATAAAGATACTGCACATTAGCCCTTGCCGCCTGATGTATGACAGGCATTTCCTTCATGAGGTCTCGTCCCAATTCTTCTTTATACAAGCGCACAAACTCCGCCAGATCTCCTAAAACTACTTGACTATACCCCGGACACTCGCACCATATCGCATTGTCGGGATCATATCCATAGTCTAATAAAGTGCGCAGGCTCCATTGGCGTATAGATTTTTTATTCTCCACTATATTGAGATAATATTCTTTCCCTTTTCCATCTGCATAGTTTGTATTCGTTAGCAATATTTGCGCTACATTAAAGATAAACCGAGCCTGCATTAGATTCCAATTATTGTGCGGAACGCCATTTGCCTCTATTATATCCGCCCAATGTTTGAAAGCAGCCTCCAGCAGTTCATTCCGTTCCGCCAAAAGTTGATATATTCCGGTCAAGAAAGGCAGTGTTTCTTCATGAATGACTTCGAATGTTTGTAATCCGACCAAAGTCTGCATATGCCCATGCAGCATATCCACCGGCATTTTAGTATAATAGACCCCATACATATATGTATGTAGAATACTGCGTGCTATATCCCTATAGCGTGTATCTTTTGTCTGTTTATATTTTTTTGCTGCTTCGTATCCTAAACTACAAATCTCTCTATTGATAGAAGAGATTATTCCTCCTGTTTCCCGTATATGTGCCCATTTATATGTTTGCGTAACATTATTGTAAAGCCACATACCTCTTGCGTCCTCAAAGCGCGGTGTGAGTTCTTCTATTTTTGGGCGACGATAGTTCGTTACATGAGTGCGTGCGCCCGCCATCATGAGGGTTGGCACAGGTGCAGAGTCATTACTTAGATGATCAAAAAACTCTCCTTTTACATAAGTAGTAGTAGCATGCGTTTTCCAATGCATACAAAGTCTATCGCTCAGGTATGTTGCTCCTGAGTCCACATAATGCTCAATCTTTGCGGCATTTAAAGTGCCATTCATCAAGCCAAGTATTACAATGAATATCAATCGTTCTTTTTTCATCTTTATTTCTTCAGGTGCCAATAAACTACATATCTTTCATAATGCATATCATACAACGGCACTATTTGTATTCCCTCATGTGTAATAAATTTATTCGTTGTTTTTTCCTGATGCACAAGGGAGTCTATATTCAATACTATTTCCTTTATTGAATCAGGGACTTGGTAGTCATATGTATAATAATCATTATGGACATCCGGATTAGAGAATGGCTTTTCCACTTTTCCAAGTTTTCCCGCCAACAAAACAGGTCCATAGAATAATGCTGCTATATTAGGATTATCCGGTGTTTGCACCGTATGCAATTTCATTTCACGGGTAATAGTAATTCGTTCTCCTTTTCTCAGTTGGCGTGAGACAGTATGATAGGTAGAATCCATTCGAACCATCAATGTTATTTTCTTTTTTGGTGCTTCCACTACACAAATTGTTGTTGTATTTGCATTCGGGAAATCCGTTTCTTGTCTTAATACAAGTCCTTTACTTGGGCATGTAAGAACAGACGGGACCCAAAGATTAACCATTATGGTGTCATTTGTATGCCAATATATATTCTCACCATATTTTGCATGTGCTTCAAAATTAGTTCCTACACAGCACCAGAAACTATTCATGGGGGTAGAATATAATTTATACGCTCCCGTTTGCATAGGTAAGAAATAATTAATCATACCGTGCTGTGTTTCTTGTCTTCCCAACACATCATTCACCAACGCCTGTTCTATATACTGCATATATTCCACTTTAGGGTTTGCACTATACACCATATTGGCTAAACGCAGCATATTATATGTGCAGCAACTCTCTCCTGTATATGCAGTCAGATGTTTAGACATTGTTCCTTTGGGAAAGAAATGCTCTTTGTCAGAGACAATACCAGGTGCCATAACATGATGTTTAAGCATTTCGTCTAAAAAAGCTTTAGGCATATCCCTATATTTGGGTTGATTATTCCATTTAGCTCTTTTGGCTTCTGCTATTACTTTAGGTAAGAATGTATTTGTATGCATCGTCCCCATGTCAAATTGTCCTTTGTAAAGGGGATCTAATTTGCTATCATCATAGAAGAAATCAGCAAGTTGCAGAGCTGTACTATCTCCCGTATAGAGAAACAGGTCCATCCATACCTCTGGCATTCCTCCAAATTCATTCGACAAGATTTTCCGGCGTGTTTTCGCATCCAAGTGAAGCAATTTCTTCTCCGCCCACCCTGCGAAATCTCTCACAACCTGCAATGCAGTATCATTTTTGCAATAGTGATACTGGTTTAACATTCCTGCCATCAGTTTATGCAATGTGTACCATGGTGCCCATACGGATTGCCCTTTTATATTTCTATCTATCAATCCTTCCGGGAAAGCACTGACATATCCTGTTCCTATATATCGTTGACACTCTCGTATGCCTTGCACGATAGAGTCTGCTTTGCGAAGAAAGATTGGCTCCGAAGTGGCAGCATAGAGAAAAGCATGTGCTGAAAGCATATGTCCTACTACATGTCCTCTCAAATCACAATCAGGGCTTTCCCATCCTCCCATTTTTTGCATCGTGTCATATCCACCTTCTTTCGCCGAATAGAGTCCGACCGTAGTACGGAAATTATGCAAGGCTTGACGGCTTGTGATAGAGCAGACCCATGCTGAATCCCGCTCCATATTATCACGCCAGCGACTATCCAATAATTTCACCTCATTCAGGGGAAAAGCTGTCACTGCAAGTAATATAGCCAATATTGCCGTCACTCTTTATGTTTTTTTTATATTACTCAGTATATAACATAAGCGTGCTCCATCCTACTTGGTCAAAAGCACCTGAGTTACCTCCATATCTACTGTCTCCCGAACCTCCTTCTGGTCGTATTTTCTCTGCAAAAGTTTCAGCATAAAGACAAGGTAATCCAAGTGCCTTGTAATGCGCTACTATCATCTCCCAATGCGGGCGCACAGTACCCCGTCCCACAGTAGAGAAAGCCGAGTGCACATGCGACGCCTCGTGATTATCTCCTCCTGTACACCAAGGGCCTACAGATTTAAATGGTATTCTATCGACTCCTATAAGCCATGCTCCGTCAGAGTTATCATTTTTTCTGCCTTGACGGAGATTAGTCAGTGCTATATATTCAGCACCATGAAGGACTGCATTGTTTTTAGCTCCATAGAAATCCAAGTCGGTTATTTTAGGATTATAACTATACAATGCTTTCGCCGATTGGCAGAGCTGTGCCACTACCGCTAATGCCATTGTAGCATGTCCTTGGTCACGCCCGCTCTCTTGCATTTGATATAGTGTCTCTCCTGTTCCGAGCGGGTCTATGTGCTGAGCAGTCATTAGTTTATCCAGATTTCCATTACTATTACCATTACGCAAGAAATAATTGCAAATAAACTCTATCATTTCCTTATCTTCACAGAGGATGCCTATCTGGAAGTAGGAGCACATATTTACCAGATCCCAGTTGGACCAATAATGTCCTGCTCCGCAAGTAGTGGAGCAGTGACGCTTTATGAAGTCTAAATTACGCTCTGCAAATACATCCATCATCCACTGGCGGTATGCTATTTGCTCTGTTTCTTGCCAAGCGGTATAAGTGCGCAGAAGTTCACCTGCCAAAGCAAAAGTAAATCCTTGCGCTCCGGCAGCCAAGTAATGGTTCGGGTCATTAGATGTAACCCGTTGACATTTTTTTGTCCAATCGTTAAGGATAAATACTCCTCTCTTGGCATATTGCTCTTCCCCTGTCAGATTCCAAAGCAAACCAAACTGATATGCAGCTGCGGCATCCCGCATGGCAGAGCCAGCATTTTCTTTGCCCTCAATCGTACCTTTGGGATCTCCACGCACAATCTCTACTGTTGCATGGCTAACCAATCCGTATTCACCATTTGTATAGACATTATTTTTCAGTGCCTCAAACTCCTGTTTTACCGCAGCAGGTGCAGAGCCATTTTCAAGCGATCTGCGCACACGCTCAAAATCTGTCTTTGTGTACATTGCACAAGGATGAACAAATATTAGTGTATCTATCGGCTGCGGTTTCACTTCTTCCCATTTATCCACGATATCCGACATGTCACCATACTCATTGCGATGACATGCTGTTATTACGAAGATACTCGAAAGTAAAAACAGGAACAAGATAGTCATTAATTGACGATTCGGTATCATTTTCATATCCGTATATTTATATATTTAACAATTATTCTTCCCAAGTTAATCCTTGTGCTTCTAATTTTGTGCGAAGATCATCCAATGATTTGAATGTTTCCACCCAATACACATTATAGTCTAATTGTGCTTCGCTGGTTTTCATATCCGCATACTTGATTTGGAAAGTACTAAATTCTGCCACTGCAGTAGGAGGCAATACTCCACCTGTAGGGAATGCTTTATCTCGCAAATCATAGATAAAGACAGACGAGCCATCAGAACATTTATATCTATACGACCATTTATTGTTTCCTCCTCCCAGTTCACCTTTATAATCCACACCGGCAGCTTTGTCTGCGCCTACGCAATCGAATTTGAAGGCGCAAGAAGTAATGGCTTCGTATTTATCTATTACATAATCCAACTTAATAGCAAATATTGGATAGTTAGCACTACACAGCCACACCTTGCTTTTTGCTTGGAAGTCACCACGTTGGGTGTTCGCATTCTGATTGTAGGTGGTACATGTAAGATAGCCATTATGCCAAACTTGAGATGTCTCAGTTCCATTACCCGCTTGCGATGCTATGCCCCATGTAAGGTTATTTTCATTCGTAAAACGCTCACGAATAAGTCCCGCCGGCATATTCATCCGAATCTCATCGCTTTGCCCATTTGGACAAGTAGCCTTGATAGTGAACTCTCCAAAATTACCATTTTGATTAAAGTAAACTATGCCATCCTCGACCGTTGCTATATCAGGTTCAGACGATTCCCATTTGATTTTAGAGAATGTGCTTTCTTCCGGGACAGTGGTATAAGCGAGTGCAAGTGATTTATCTCCCACCCAACATGCATAATGGTCTTTATCAAAAGCTTTATCCAATTGAACGGATTCGGGATCGACTACATTCTTTACACGCACTGTGAACTCAGCCGTAACGCCACTGCCATCATTCGCCGTAGCTATTATTTGTACCGTCTCGTTCAGTTTTCCATGTGTACTGATACCGGTCACTAAACCTTTGGCATCCACTACTGCTATTTCTTCATTTTTACTTGCCCAAGACACTGTGCGATAGGTTGCTTCCGCCGGAGCAATCATAGGAATGAGCTGTAATTGGTCGCCAATAAAAATGCTATTGTCATTTTCCTTGGCGGTTATATCAATACTTGTGGCATGTATTAATGTTTCGCTCACTTTGACGCGAAGCGAATAACTCACTCCGCTCGCAGAGTACATGCCTTTAGGCGTAACGGAAATGATGCTATATCCCAGCCCTGCTGCACTAAGTGCTTTAATCACTCCATCCTCATTCACACTCACATTCGTGGGGCTACTACTAGTCCACACTACATCCTTAAAAGTGGCTGTATCCGGAGTGATAGTCCACTGCAGGCTTACTTCCTCGCCAACAATGAGCGGGAGCGTAACAATTCCTGTTGAAGGATCCTCATACAACAAGCCGTTTTCACGTTCTGGCAAGACAATTTCTATTCCTGATGGGCAATAGGCTGCATCCAAATCAGGTATAACTGATGGTTTTTCACATGCAGTCATCAAGACTGCTATCAGTACGAATATATATGTTTTTTTCATAATGCTTTGATTTTTTTATTACCATCCCGGGTTCTGACCTAAGTTAGGATTCAACTGGCATTGATCGGAAGGTAATGGATAAAGATTGCATTTATCATCCCATTGTCTTCCTGTGTAGAGTAATACGCAACCATTGGCGCTAATGGAATAAGGGCAGTTTGGCCAATTGGCTTCAAACCAACTATTATACAATATTCCCTCTTGATCCATTGGCATTTCTGTTTTGGCAGTTGCCCATCTTTTAAGGTCGTCTATTCGCATTCCCTCCAGAATGAACTCTACTGTTCGTTCACGGCGAATCTCCTGACGCATATCTAATCCATTTGCTACTACTAATGCATTGGTCAGCGGTTTCATTTTAGGGTTTGAACGCTTACGAACCTGATTAAGCGATCTATTCAAGTCTCCATCGTTAATCTGACCATCATACTCGTATTTAGCTTCAGCCCAATTGAGCAATACTTCTGCGTAGCGCAATACCGGCCAATCCATTGATTCAAAATTATCATCTACTTGGCGTTCCACGCCCCATTTCTTATTATGGTATCCTGTATTTCCTACCGCGCTATTAGTCAGCGCATTAGCCAAATCAGCATCAGTCCATGTTGTGCGCCATTTACCATCATTAGTCCAATAACTCTCCCCATGCTGCAGCATATTCATCAGCATACGATTATCTCGATTCTTAAATTCATCATTAGGGGCATTGTATCCCATAAACAATGGACTTTTATCTATAGGCAAACCATCTTGGCAAAGATGCATATTAGCAAATTTGCGGGTATAATACACAATATTGTTTGTCATGGCGTGTGTGATATTGAGTGCCATTTTATCTCCTGCACGGTGGCGCTTTTTGATTATATACTCTTTATTGGCCGCTTTGCCCACATTGGCAGGATTACACTGCGCTGCATCCTCCAAGATAAACATATATCGATACGAATGTTCAGCCAAAGTAGCATTGCTGAACAATTGGAAGTTACCATTTGTCATTACTTTCTCTGAACTGGTAATGGCTTTATGAAGCAGTTTTTTCACCCGGTCAGAATTGGTGATGCTATTGATGTCCCCTGTTTGCCACATATCTTCCTTATGAAATTTCTCCCAAGTACCCTCATACAATGCGACACGACCAGCCATTGCATATGCTGCATCTTTACAGAGCCTTCCATCCTCAAGGGGCATATCCGGCAAATAGACAGCTGCACTATCCAAATCTGCTAATATCTGGTCTATAACAATAGTGCGACTATCTCGAGATGCCGTCAGTTCTTCACTATCTATATCCAAGGGTTTCGTCAGTAAAATAACATCACCATAGATTTGCACCAACTCAAAATGTAGATATGCACGGAAGAAATAGGCCTCTCCCAATGGTGCTCCTACGCGGCTTTTCCCAAACTCGGCTGCGTGCTGTATGAGTAGATTGGTATAATATATACGCTTATACAAGGTGCTATAATTGCCATCTGTAGCCGGTTTAGTGAACGCACCCATGCTGTATATATTCTCATTAGATGTACAGATGAGGTCGGAGCGAAAGTCAGAATGCACCCCATCACTTAGACCTGACTGATAATTAGAGGCTTGTATATCCCGCAGCCAACCATAGAACTGATTAGCGAACAATTGGAAATTATCTTGCGAATTCCACACTTGGTTATCTCCCATTTTATCCTCTGGTTCAAAATCCATGCAAGCTGAACAAAGAAGCCCACAAGACAAAATACAGAGTACTATGAATTTATTCATGTGCTTTAGCATATTTATTTTATTTTTACACATTATACATATTAGAATACCATATTCACACCCACGGTGACATTACGCGTAAACGGATAGAAAGCAGTACCGCTCTTTGCTATCTTAGCTTCCGGATCGAATCCATCTGTTATCTTGGTATGCTCCCACAAGTCTGTTCCTGTCACATACAAGCTAACGCCACTCACCGCTTTTTGCGTACCGAGCCATTCCTTTGGCATCTTGAGTCTCAGCGACACTTCTTTTAGTCTTATATACGAACCATCCTGCGCAGTAAGCGACGAGGCCTGATAATTATACGCATTTATATTGGCATCCATTGTGTAGGGTGCGTAATAAGCATCTGGTTTCTCCGGACACCATGTATTACCGATAGAAGAAGTAGTACTATTCATGTATATTCCTCGGAAAGGAGCTACCCAGTTTGTCTCATTTCCGCGATA
The DNA here is from genome assembly GCA_045589995.1 of Paludibacteraceae bacterium. Classification (GTDB taxonomy): domain Bacteria; phylum Bacteroidota; class Bacteroidia; order Bacteroidales; family Paludibacteraceae; genus Colicola. The sequence goes on along the minus strand of JAZNQB010000139.1, from coordinate 4,803 downwards.
AACAAAACGGTTAGCTGCTCCTTGAAAAACCACATTCACGGTAATCAGGTCTTTCCATCCCAAATGTGCATTGATAGAATAACTTATTTCCGGATTATTAGAACCCAAGTAGATATAATCGTTTTCATCCAAGACTCCATCTCCATTCTCATCATAGAACATGTTATCACCTATTCGAAGGTTATTCGGCATGCCTATACCATTATTCGGATAATACAGCCCCAGATAAGCCTCCAACTGCTCCTCGTTCTGTATTTTACCTCCGTAGCGCATTCCAAATAGACTATTTAATCCGTAGCCCACTTGCGTGTTTGTGTACCCGCTCGTGCGCACGCTCGTACCTTCATATTCTACGAGTTCGTTGCGCGCCCATGTGATGCTACCACCTACTCCATAATTCCAGTTAGCAACTTGCGCCTCATACTGAAACAGTCCATCTACACCATAATCGCGGAACTGACCCACATTGGCACTCGGCGCATTATCACCTAATGTAGCCGGTTTGGTCACACTTACGAGCATGTTATTATTCTGCTTATGAAAGACCTCTACGGTTCCATTAATCGTATGCCTACCAAAAGTAAATCCAAAGTCCAATGCTGCATTGTAGTTTATAATACGCTCCCATGTTCGAATACGGCTTGCAAAGGTACCATTAGTGGTGATATACGATAATAAGCCATCCCCTACATAAGCTCCACTATTAGAGACCATATTATACAATTGTACTCCATCGTAATAACCAATACCCGATTGATTACCCACTTGTGCATAACTATAACGCAACTTCAGATTACTCAACCATGGAGTTTTCATCCACTCTTCTTCACTCATACGCCATCCTACACTAACACCTCCAAAACTGCTCCATCTATTTTCAGGAAGGAACTTACTTGAGCCATCCAGACGATAATTAGCATCTAACAAATAACGCCCTTTGTAATCATAATTAGCACGGGCAAATACGGATGCTATTGCGTACTTATGTTTGCTTGATTGAGAAATAGTGATATCGCCTGCACCATTCACTGTCTCTATACCACGCTGAACATCCTTGGCTTGCACCCCGAAATAATTATATTGCTCATATTCATACTGCGCACCTACTGTCAAAGCAGTAGTATGCGCTTCAGCCCAAGTCTTATGGGCATTAAAATATCCACTGGCAGAAATAAAATCTTTGCGGCTTTGAGTTTGATTATAATAACTATTTTCTTGGGTAGGGCTTAATAGTACCGTTCTATCTCCTGTGATATTATAATACTGAATAGCATAGCTGGCTGTATTACGCTGAGCGGAATTATGGGCATATCCAAAATCCACATTCATATCTAACCAATCGGTTATTTTGTAATTGAATGTTTCATTAATAGATATATTCGTAACACTTAATTTATTATCTCCTCCTTCTTCCACTTTAGCGACAGGACTTCCCCATGTACCCCATGCATAAGGTTTTCCGTTGAGAGCAGCCATTGGCAAACCAGGCATTGGCATAGAAGTAGTCAGTGCGGCACCTATCTCTGTCGGACTTACCTGTTCTTGACGACTGAGAGCAAACTGAGAAGTCAAACTTATATTTTCTGTAAATTTATATGTATCCTTCACACGAAAATTTATACGATGGTTATTATTGTTACCATATTTAAGATTTGAGCCATCGTAGTTATATGCTAATGACATACGGAATACATTTTTTGTATTACCTCCACTGATACTTAAGTTATGTTGCGTAGAAAAACCCGTACCGAACAATCCGCCCAACCAATCGGTCTCTGCAAACACAAAATCAGCCACATCCGTAAACGCTGCAGTACCAAAGGGATTAGCAGATGTGGTCAGGTCTATATACTTACCATTGTACAATTTTGCCAATTGTGCATAAGTGTACCACACATGTGCGGTATTACCATCGTTCTCTAAGGTCTGCATAACTCCGTCTGCCCATTGTATGTTATTCATTAATGTAGGCTGAAGACCTAAAAATTTGGTAGTAACCGATCCACCATACTCTATTTTCAATTTCCCTTCAGTTCCTTTCTTGGTTGTTATCAAGACCACACCTCCTGCTGCACGACTACCATAGATAGCTGCTGCACCATCTTTGAGAAAATTGATAGACTCAATATCATTGGAATTGAGATTACGCATATCATTTACACTCCCTGCAGCCACACCATCAATGATAATCAATGGCTCTGTGGAGTTCATAGACACTTGACCACGGAGATTCATACTCCACCCTTCATCTCCCGGGGCAGAACTACTACGAGTAATGATTACACCCGGTACTTGCCCCTGCAAAGCTTCCAAAGGGCTTGACAAAGAGCCCTTATCCTCAAAAACTTTTGCTCCTACTACGGCTACTGAACCTGTTAAAGTGGCTTTCTTCTGCGTACCGAAACCGACCACTACTACTTCTTCCAACACTTCCGCATCTTCGCTCAAAGTAATCGTTTTACCATTAATCTCAGAGGCATACTTCTCCTGTGATTGCATACCGATGTAACTAAATACCAAAACGATACGGCCATCCGCTACTTCAAGCGAATAGTTACCATCGAAATCCGTAATCGTTCCTACAGTAGAACCCTTGACTAAAACATTAGCGCCAATAATTGGTTCGCCAGATGCATCCACCACCGTACCTCGAACGGTTAGCTGAGCTACTACACCCGTCGCTACAGTCATTAAGAAGGTTGTAAAAATCGTTTTAAGAAGACTGTTCTTCATGCTATTTGGAATTATTGATTGTTTTGCGCTGCAAAAGTAATATTTCGTGTGCACATACACAAAACAGACAACATATATTTTGTCTCAATTAATTGGGAGAACACTAAAAATCTCAAATTATTAATTCCCGTCTTGTTTGTATCAGTTTTTTTTCGTACCTTTGCGGCGATATTATTTATTATTATGAGACAGACTCTACTTTTAGTATTAAGCGCAGTTGTATGGAGTGTATGCAGTGCCAACACTCCCAGTTATACCAACCCCATCTTACCTTATGACTACTCAGATCCTGATGTTTGTCGTATAGGTGACACTTATCTCATGACCTCCTCCTCATTTAATAGTGTACCGGGGTTACAGATTCTTGCATCCAAGGATCTTGTTCATTGGGAGATTGCAGATGCAGCCATCCCCTATCGTCTGCCCGGTTACAAGGAAGGAGAAAAGGTATTAGGGCGTTTTGTATGGGCACCAGCCATACGAGAGCATAAAGGTATTTTATACATTTTCTACGGAGACCCCGACAGAGGTATTTATTGCATACGAAGCAAAAACAGCATCGACAAGAACAATATAACATTCCCTTTAGAGTGGGAAGAGGCAGTGCTTGTGATATCAGGCAAAGGCTATATAGACCCCTGTCCATTATGGGATGATGATGGTCGCGTATGGTTAGCACATGCTTTTGCTGGCAGCAGAGCAGGATTTAAGAGTGTGCTACTCATCGCTGAACTGAATAGCGATGCACTCAGCGTCAAAACCCCTAGCCGGATTGTTTTTGACGGACACACAGAACACGCCACATGCGAAGGTCCCAAATTGTACAAGCGTAACGGATATTACTATATTATGCACCCTGCAGGTGGCGTAACCAACGGATGGCAAGTGGTACAACGAAGCAAGTCTATTTATGGTCCATATGAACTACAAGTAACATTAGAACAAGGTAAAACGGACATCAATGGTCCACACCAAGGAGGATGGGTAGAAGCGAATGATGGTTCACACTGGTTTATACATTTTCAGGATAAAGGTGCAGCAGGGCGTATTGTGCACATGCAGCCAATCCAGTGGGTAAATGACTGGCCCGTCATGGGAAACAACGGAGAACCTATGAGAACAATAGAAGGAAATAGAGATCAAAAGACTATTCTACCTACCTATGTTAATCATGCCAAGAGAGACAACTTTGACTCCACTGCACTTGGGCTACACTGGCAGTGGGCCGGTGGGTACATAGACCCTCGCTGGCATTATTGCGATGCCAAGAACGGGTATTTGCGCCTATATAGTGCGCCTGCCAACGAAGAGTTGATGCCAAACATGTTATTACAAAAAATACCTGCCGTTGCATTCACTGCTACAGCGCGTGTACGCTTTGCGCCAAACACAGAGGAACCCATGCAAGGTGCCGAAAAAGCTGGCATGATTGTATTCGGGCGCCAATGTTTTACATTAGAGATACCTTCTGCCGGGGAATGGCTTTACCTGCGGTTGGATATGGATGCTAATCAAAATGGGCAATTCTTTATCAGTACTAACGGCAAGACATGGAACAAAACCGGAGATACTTTTCATGCGAGAGAAGGTTACTGGACTGGCGCACAAATAGGTTTTTACTGCACACGAGACAACCGACGCCACAACGATGCCGGTTGGATGGATGTAGATTGGTTTGAAATCAAATTGCGTTAACAGTTTTTCTTATCGGTCTTCTTAGCCGCAGGGGGCACGATTACGCGTTGCTCTTCTCTCGGTTTTCTCTCGGTGAGAGAGGTGTTTTTTTGTTTCTTTTCGTCCTTTTGTAATTTGCTTTGTTTGGTAATGTTTTTTCTGATATAAGCAAAAAAAATCGCCCGGAAGAGCGATTTTTCGTTTACGCATTCTCCAACTCTGCTTTGCAGACAGCCCAGAGATAGGACTTGAAGGTGGTTTTGCCACCGGGTTGGTGCTTCTGTGCGAGGTAGGCCTCTTGGTCTTGCGACACCTTGGAGAGGTCTTGACTACGGTCAGCCACTGCTTGTGCCAGCTGAGCGAACTTAGCGCGTTGCTGCAACTCTTTTTGAGTAG
>JAZNQB010000138.1:0-4035 GCA_045589995.1 Paludibacteraceae bacterium | reverse complement strand
ATTGATTATGCGCAGGGTAGTGCGGAAGACCAGCGCACCAGCGGAGGAAGAAGTTATTCGGCTGGCGCTTCCTACTTCACGCGCGTGAATTATAATTATAAGGAGCGCTATATCTTCCAAGCCTCTTTGCGTTGCGATGGTTCGGATAAATTTGGTAAGAACAACCGCTGGGGACTATTCCCATCTTTCTCCTTGGGATGGAATATCGCTCGTGAAGAATTCTGGCAGCAAGCACCTGAATGGTGGTCTGCATTCAAACTGCGTGGATCATGGGGTATGAATGGTAATGACCGTATTAGCGATTTTGCTTATACATCCCTCATCGTAAGCGGTAGTAACTATACCTTCGGACGCGGCGACCTCGAGCAAATTATTACAGGCGTGAGACAAGGACGACTGGCGAATGCGGACCTTAAATGGGAAACAAGCCGCCAAACAGATATCGGTTTGGAACTCGGATTTATGAGCAATGCACTCACATTAACACTTGATTATTTCTATAAAACAACAGAAGATATGCTCATGCCTGCATTGCTGCCAAGCTATATCGGTATTGAGCAACCATGGACCAATGGCGGACGAATGCTCAACTGGGGTATCGAAGCCGACCTCGGATATAAATTCCATGCAGGACCAGTTAACTTCGCAATCAATGGTAATATATCTTACCTCCGCAATCGCTTGATTGACTATGGTAATGAGACAGGCGCAAGCAATCTCGATGCGGTACAAGCAGTGGGTACAGTCAGTAGAGCAGAGAATGGAGAAGTCTACCCATTCTTCTATGGCTATAAGACAGACGGACTATTCCAAACGCAAGAGGAAGTTGATTCCTATGTGAATGATAAGGGTGAATTGCTGCAACCCAATGCACGCCCTGGTGATGTGCGATTCGTGGACTTTGACGGAAATGGAATTATCAATGACGATGACCGTACAAAAATCGGTAAAGGCATGCCGGATATAACATACGCACTCAATTTCAATGTGGAATGGCAGGGATTAGACCTCACACTCTTCTTCCAAGGTATAGCAGGGAATGATATCTTCGATGCTACACGCCGTCCTGACTTATCGTTGAGTAACCAACCTGCATGGATGATCAATCGTTGGACAGGACCAAATACCAGCACCACCATACCACGCGTTACTGAGCAAGACCCTAATGACAACTGGCGCTCAAGTGACCTCTATATAAAGGATGGTAGTTATCTACGATTGAAAAACCTGCAAATAGGTTATTCACTGCCTAAAAAATGGATGCAGAAAATTCATTTCCAAAAGATTCGCGTCTATTTCTCAGCAGAGAACTTAATCACCTTCACCAAATATGATGGCTTTGATCCAGAAATAGGTTCTGGCGGTACCAGTATCGGTATTGACGCAGGATGTTATCCACAAAGCCGCACACTGAGTATTGGTGCTAACATCGTATTATAATCCACATTTGATAAATATATAAATAATATAGTTATGAAAAAATATCTTTTTCCCGTCTTACTAACCATGATAGTATGTACGGCATGTGATAGCAGTTTCTTGGATATCGAATCCACCAGCGCTGACTTGATGGACGATTACTACAAGACAGAAGCCCAGATATACAAGGCGTTAGTAGGCGCCTATGACCCTCTCCAATGGTCTGACTGCCACGGTGGATATAATCAGTTTATGTATCTCAGCGACCTTCGCGCAGATGATATCTATGTGGGAGGCGATAAAGGTTCTGATAACTTCTTCCACCAAATGCAGAGATTTCAAATGATGCCGATAGATGCTCCTACATCTGTTTGGGAGAATATGTACACAGGTGTAGAACGCTGTAATACCGTCATTGATAACTTACCTAATGTGGAAGATATAGCACCTGCATTAGCAGAGCAGTACGAGGCAGAAGCACGATTCCTAAGAGCATGGTACTACCACTGGTTGTGGAAGTACTGGGGAAATGTGCCATACTATGGTAATGTACTACAAGCACCATACACCGCTAAACAAATCACACCAGACTCCTTATATATACATATCATGGAGGATTTGGATTACTGCTGCGAGAAATCAGGCGGAAGCTATCGACTCATGAGCAGACCTGCAGAAGAGCAGTGGGGACGAGTAACTATTTACGCAGCTATGATGCTACGCGCAAGAGTAGTGCTCTATCAGAATGATATAGCACGATTCGAGCAAATATACAATGATATGACTACAATTAAGAATTCTGCATTGTTTATGCTTTGCAATGATTATGAGCGTATATGGACTGCAGAAGGAGAATTTGTTACCAATCCTGAATCTATGAATAAATCAGAGTCTATATGGGAAATCAACCATCGCTCAGAAGGTGGTTCATGGGGATGGACACAAGGTGCAGAAGGAACCATCTTGCCTAAATTCTTAGGTGTCAATGGTTTGGACGGAGACCCAGAGTTCGCTGACGGATGGGGATTTGGACCTATCCGTAAGCAAGCATATGTCATGTACGAAGATGGTGACCAACGACGCGATGCCTCTATCCTCGATATCGAAGCACGCAAGCAAATGCTGCAAGACTCAATGGGAATAACCATCACGTGGGCAGAAAGAGCCAACCATACAGGATTGTATAATAAGAAATACACCGCACGCAAAGGGTATAACGAATGCCCATATGACCCTGAACTCAACTTCAATAATAATGTACGCGTATTCCGCTATTCAGAGTGCTTGCTCAACCTCGCTGAAGTAAGTCTCCGACTGGGATATGCAAGACCTGCACAAACCAACTTTAACGAGGTACGCAAACGCGCGTTCCCGGATGAAGATTACAAGGCAGGTAGCAAACATTATATCGAAGTGTCAATGGAAAATATCATGATGGAGCGCAGAAGAGAATTCTTGGGAGAAGGACACCGCTTCTGGGATTTGGTGCGCTGGAGTGAGGCTACAGATGTCACACCATGCAATATAGATGCTATCTTGAGTGGAACAGATGAGATAGGCGCATATACACGCACATGGAATAAAAACTGGAAATATATGCCTATACCATCACTCGAAATAGATAGAACAGAAGGACAATACAAACTCAAACAAAATCCAGGATACTAAATTCATAATGCATAATACAAAATTTGAAATCATGAAACGCTTTTATATTCCATTGCTCGCTGCAATACTTATCGTAGCATGCAAGCCAGGTAATTATGTAGATGATATACCAGAGTTTACGCCTAATAACGACTCTTCTATCGTGCTGTCGCTTAATCCAAGAGCCATCGTGGATTCTGTTGACCCCAATATGGTGCACCTCATTATGGATGATAAAGAGGGGTGGGTAGGTGTATGGACAATCGGTACTAAACGCTTCGCACAAAATAAGTTAGATAGACGATTTGAGTTCGCAGGTGATTATGTTGTACAAGCAGCTGCATATAATAAATATGGACTTACACCTTCTGTGACGGTAATGTTTTCCATAGAATCTATGGATGAAGCAATTTGCACAAATCCTAACTATGCTGCACTTACAGGCGGATGTGATATGCCAGAAGGAAAAACATGGGTTCTATCCCAAGAAAAAGGATATTATGGACTCATTGATGTTAATACATGGGTGCTCGAATATATGACCGATTATTGGTGGCCGGCAGACCCAGGTAGCCACCCTGAAGTATTCGATGATGAGATAACTTTCGTACTCGATGCCAATAGAACATTCAAGCATAAAACGAATGGCAAATCAGCACTCGATAGCGCACCATACGATATCGCTGATTATGAGTCCACATGGGAACTACAAGATCCTTCACAGTCTAAAGACGGACGAATGCACCTCACCTTATCAGGAGATGCTGTATTACCTCCTTTCCCATCCGAGTGTCAAGGACAACATGACTATACCATCTTAGTACTCAATGACACTGTCATGCTTACCAAAATTTATAAATCAGGTAGCAACCAAGCATGGGTCAATAAATTTGTACCAAAAGCTGAATAATACATATCCAAAATGAAGAAACTATTCCTATTCGCCATAACGCTCTGCCTTTGGGCTTG
>JAZNQB010000137.1:0-11177 GCA_045589995.1 Paludibacteraceae bacterium | reverse complement strand
GAGTATCTTTGTTGACCCTGATCCTGAGATGGTGGAGTACGCTTTGAAAACGGGTGCGGATAGAGTAGAATTATATACAGGACCTTATGCAGAGCTTTATGAGAAGGATCCACAGGCTGCGATTGAGATGTATCGTCCTGCAGCGATGAAAGCGCATGAGTTAGGTTTGGGGCTTAATGCTGGGCATGACTTGAACCTTAAGAACCTAAAACCATTCATTCAAGCCTTCCCATGGACGGCGGAAGTGAGTATAGGACATGCTATTATTAGTGATGCACTATACCTCGGAATACAAGAAACGATACGAGAGTATTTGAATGCGTTAGAGAAATAGTGAGTATTCAATGCTCAGTGGTAGAAGTAATAAATTAAACTAAATAATAATTATGCTTTTTCAAATTGACACAACTGCTCTGACAAATGAATTGATGCAAGCAGAGCAACCTATTCAAGAGTCTATTAACCTATGGGAAATGGCGCAGTATGGCGGCTGGATAATGATTATTTTGGCTGTCCTTCTCGCTTTCGCATGTTATATATTCATTGAGCGATTGGTAGTGCTTAAGCAATCTACACAAGAAGATAAATCGTTCATGGATCGCATTCGCGATTATATCCATGAGGGCAAGATAGACTCGGCACTTAACCTATGTAAGAAAACAGATACTCCTTCTGCACACATGATAGAAAAAGGTATCACACGCATCGGCAGACCTATGCAAGATGTGCAAGTGGCAGTGGAGAATGTAGGTAACCTTGAGGTGGGTAAGTTAGAAAAAGGTCTCGTCATTATGGCTACTATTGCAGGTGGCGCACCTATGTTGGGTTTCTTGGGAACAGTCCTCGGTATGGTGCAAACATTCTATAATATGGCTCAGACTTCAGGAGGTGTGATAGAAATGGCTTCGCTCTCTACGGGTATGTACCAAGCAATGGTGACTACAATTGGCGGTTTGATAGTAGGTATCCTTGCGATGTTTGCATATAACTACCTGGTATCCCGCATAGATAGAGTGGTGCGCTTGCTCGAATCACGCACACTCGAGTTCATGGACTTGCTCAATGAACCTGCTTAATTCAACGCGCATACCACTGAATACTGACCACTGATTACTAATTAACTATGGCATTAAAGAAACGAAATAAAGTAGAAGCTACATTTGCCATGTCCTCAATGACGGACTTGGTTTTTCTATTGCTTCTCTTCTTTGTGATGGCAAGCACGATGAGTTCGCCAAACGATATAAAGATTAATCTTCCTCAATCGCGCGCGAAGCAAGTGACCAAACCACAGGTGGCAAAGGTATCTATTGATAACCTTGGAAACTACTTTGTGGCAATAGGTAAGCAAAAACCTGTGGCAGTGCTGCCTGATAACTTAGAAGGATATCTCAGTGCAGTACAGGCTTCGGATTCTACTATGTATATTGCGCTGCACGCAGACGAAGATGTGGCATACAAAGAGATAGTTCGAGTGTTGGATATCGCCAATGAACATCATATGAAACTTGTAGTCGCTACCAAACGACAATAAGCATGACTAAGAAACAACAACGACATATAATCGCTTCAATCGGTACACTACTATTCCTTATCATAGTATTCCTACTGCTATGGTTTATCTATATGACAGCCGTGAAACCAGAGGAAGAAGATGGTATTGAGATTGCATTCGGAGAGGTAGAGGATGCAGGGGGATATATGGCGGAGCAATCGGAGGCTGTGCCACTTCCTTCCGAGAGTGTGGCACCACCACAGGTCTCAGCACCATCTGATAATGACCTCATGACGCAAGAAGATGAAGAAGCTCTCGCTTTACAGAAACAGCGTGAGGAGGATGAGAAAGCGCGCAAGAAAGCCGAACAAGAACGCTTGCAAAGAGAACGAGAAGAGCAGGCTCGCTTGGATGCTGAACGGAAGGCTAAAGAGGCTGCACTTGCTGCTGAGAGAGCCAAGCAAGCAGAGGCAATCGCGAAGGCAAACGCAATGGGGTCGCTATTCGGCAATACAGGTAACCAACAAGGTTCGGGTGACTCGCAGGGAGCGGGACAGAAGGGAAACCCTATAGGAAAAGGTTCGGTGGGCGGAAATAATTGGAGTCTGGCAGGTAGAAACCTCAAAGCATTGCCAAAGCCATCTAATGAGTTTAATCAGGAAGGAAAAGTGGTGGTTGAAATACGCGTTAACGCAGCAGGTAATGTGATTAGTGCAGTCGCTAAAGGAGGAGATGTCTCCGATAAAAAAACCATACAACTCGCTCTAGACGCAGCCAAGAAAGCAAAATTTACAGAGGGAGAACATGACCAGATAGGAACAATAACATATACATTTAAATTTAACTAAAATCTAATTCAATTCTAAATTTTAAAATCTAAATTTATGAATTACTTGTTTCTTGATAATGGCTTTGAGGAAATAGAAGCCATCACGACTATTGATTTACTTCGTCGTGCAAATATAGCCTTAACTACAGTTTCTGTCACCGGTAGCGAATTAGTGCTCGGTGCGCATAATATAGCAGTGAAAGCGGATGGATTGATTGAAAAAAATGATTTTAGCGACGCAGAGACACTTATCTTGCCAGGTGGTGCTACTAAATTAGGCGAATGTGCTGCGTTATGCGAATTATTGGTAAATCATAATAAGGAGAATAAACTTATTGCTGCCATATGTGCTGCACCTGCTGTGCTCGGTAAACTCGGTATATTAGAGGGTAAACAGGCCACATGCTATCCGGGATTCCAAGATGCACTTGGAGAGAGTTATGTGGGCGGTCTGGTGGTGGAATCTAAGAATATTATAACAGCCAAAGGGCCTGGGTTATCCTCCGATTTCGCTTTCTGTCTCATTGAGAAACTTGCAGGAGAAGAAGTGGCAGACGAAGTGTATGACGCGGCGCAATATTAAGCGTAGTAATCGTTAATCATAGTATTACCAATACACTATTAAGTATAAAGAAAATAGTCGGTTCCTTAACGGATACCGACTATTTTATGTAGTTGTACACTCAATCGCCAAAATGGGTGGGATAGGATGTATTGTGTTGTTTCTATTAGATTGTCATTGCGGTCGTCTTCCCATTCGTCAATCCCGCTCTGTAACATCCATTCTCCATTATAGCGCAGCGGTTGCAATAACCAATGCTCTGCCTCTAAATACTCCCGCCATATGTTCGGGTCGTATTCCCCTGTGAATACCACCTTTACTTCGTTTACTTTTCTCAGTGCCAGTTTGGATGGTATAGGTGCCGTATCCTTTTTATATGCTAATTTAGGTGAACAAGTGATCCAATCAATACCATCGGGTAAAGGACGCGTTCCATTTGTTTCAATACAGATATAAAAATCTGCTTTATGTAGCGCGTCTATGAGTGGTTGATCTACTTGCAGGGAAGGCTCTCCGCCAGTCAGCACAAGCATCTTGCGGCGCCCTTCGTTGTCATAAGCGTAGAGCGAAAGAGCCGTTTTAATAATCTGCTCTGCGCTCATCATTTCGTATTGCTCAAACTCTGTGTCGCACCAAGGACATTGAAGGTTGCAACCGCTTAGGCGCACGAAGATAGCTGGAATACCGCTATGTGCGCCTTCGCCCTGCAAAGTAAAGAATATTTCGTTAACGCGATACATGAGAGTAGTGAGTGTTAGTCGCGTTCGTAGATGGCTACATTACCTTCGCTTTCTTGTACAGACACTTTATAGCAGTTCTCTACATGGTCGCAAATCCATCTGGCAATATTCTCTGCAGAAGGATTGACATCTAATACCTCATTGATATATTTATGGTCAAAAGTTTCCTTCACTACTTTCTTGATATGTGTGAAGTCCGTTACCATGCCGTCTTTGTTGAGTTCTTTGGCTCTGCAATAGACTACAATAACCCAGTTATGGCCATGCAGGTTTTCACATTTGCTTTCGTAGGAAAGCATTAAGTTATGCGCAGCTGAGATAGTTATTGTTTTTTGAACATAATACATATTGTGTTTCCTTTTATTGTTTATAAATGGTTTTGTCTTCTATTTCTGCTTGTGCGAGCGCTTCTATTCGTTCGCGGCATGTACCGCATACACCGCAGTGAAATTCTCCGCCTTTGTAGCAACTCCAAGTCTCGCTATAGTCCAATCCCAGTTTCTTTCCATGTTGAGCAATCTCAGCTTTGGTGAGGTGAGTATAAGGTGTGAGTAGTTGTACTCCATTCCATGTGCCGAAATGTACTGCTTTATTCATGGCTTCTACAAAGTCTGCGCGGCAGTCTGGATAAATAGTATGGTCACCCCCGTGGTTGGCAAGCATGATATATGGCAGTTTTTCATTTTCTGCCACTCCGGCTGCAATGGAGAGCATGATTCCATTGCGGAATGGCACCACAGTAGAGCGCATATTCTCTTCTTTATAATCACCTTCTGGTATAGCGTCTGCGCCTTCTAAAAGCGAACTATGGAATAGTTCTTTGAAGAATGGCAAGCGGATGATTTTGTGCGGAATACCTAAACGCTCGCAATGCAACTGCGCGAAGGATAGTTCGCGTTCATTGTGATTGCTGCCGTAATGAAAAGAGATAGCTATTGCTATACGGTGTTGAAATTCATACAGCATTGTGGTGGAGTCTAATCCGCCCGATAGAACGAGCAATGCGTCTTTCATATGCCTTTGGATTATTTATGATTGAGTACAGAGGTCATACTTTCGCGTAGGCGTTGCTCGCGTAGCGCTTGGTGCTCGCTGTCTGCCCAATTGGCAAATGGATAAATACTAATACCACCACGAGGCAAGAAATAACCAGTCACTTCAATATATTTAGGCTCCATCAGTTTGATCAAGTCTTTCATAATGATGTTGATGCAATCTTCATGGAAGTCCCCGTGATTGCGGAAGGAGAAGAGGTATAGTTTGAGTGATTTGCTCTCTACCATGCGCTCGCGCGGGATATAACTAATGTATATATGCCCGAAATCAGGTTGTCCTGTTTTGGGGCAAAGAGTAGTGAATTCTGGGCAGTTGAATGTAACCAGATAGTCGTTCTCAGGATGTTTGTTGGGGAATGTTTCTAGCACTTCAGGACTATAATTGTCGCTATATTGGGTGTGCTGATTGCCAAGCAAGGTGACTCCTTGCAATTCATTTTCTGTTCTCATGTCTGTTTTCAGTGTTTGTTGTTAATAGAGAGGAAAAACAATAGCTCTCTGATGTTTTTTTTCGTTTCGGGCTGCAAAGGTACACAAAAAATCCCATATACGCAAGTGTATACAGGATTTTATTGTATTTATGTTTTAATTATCGCATAATCTTAAATGTTTCACCATTCTCAAGAACGACTATATAAACACCTCTTGGCAGTGCCATTTGGTAAATATCTTCGTTGGTAGTAGTCACTTTTCGGCCTTGGATATCAAATATGTTTACCCACTCGCCGGTTGTATACACATTTTCAATCCCTTGTGGGTGATATGTGCTTATCGTAACCTCGTATGCTCGGCGATTGATATAATCAGTTACTTCGTAAATTACAGGTTGATAGATACTTTTGCTGAAATCAACAATATTGCCATTATTAGGTATTATATGAGTCAGCCTACTCGCGATAGTTACTTCTGGTATTAGTGCAGTCAAATCTAAATTAGGGAATTGCGTTCTATCAAACGCGACTTCAATAGTGTTATTGGATTGGTCTATCTTACCATTTACGCCGTTAATCTTAAAGCTTGTGATTTTTAATTCAGGTAGGTCAATGGTATTTTTGTTATTAATTAAATATGTTACTACAGATGAGATTAGTTTCTTGCCATATGCGCTTAGATTTTTGCTACTTGACAAAGCAATGGGCATGCAAATGTACTTATTTCCTCCGCGCATCTCAGCAGGTACTTCGTGTAGGAATGTTTCTTGAATTCCATCGCTGTTGTAGTCGTCTATATTGCGTGTCCAAGCCGTAGCGAGGCATAGTGTGCCTTCATAATCTATCGCCGTAGGCATGAGTCCTTTTCTGTTGATGGAAGTTAGAATTTCCACTTGTTGTCCCTGGCTTATTCCTGGGATGCTGGAGAAAATGGGATGGTCGGCTCGAAGCACTGTAATAGAGCGGGCGTTGTCTGTTAAACTTCCGTTGTCTGGTTGTCCCCAGTTTAATCGTCCCGGTGCATAAGTGAATGATTTTAAGTTTAATACAGGTACATCCGCACCTCCTTCTGCGATAGCCAATACTTCTGCATTATTAGCATCCACATCCTCTGAGATAATAATCAATTTATATTGTTTGTAGTGCTCAGCCGGGCGCAAACCATCTTCGCTTGTCTTACGCAGGATGAGGTTCTTTCTTCCTCCTGCAGCACTGGTGAGGTATTCATAGATACCGTCTTGCTCGTATGCTAAATTGTTTTTGTATAAGTAAAGTATAGGGGTGTTGTCAAAATCCAATGTGCGAACAATAATTTTTCCATGAATACTATTGCCACCTAACACACTAATGACAAAATGATAAGTGCCGATAGTAGTAGGCGTACCGCTGATGGTATATTTCCCATTATTTCCGCTTCCAGTTATACCAGCTGGTGCCGCTCCCTCCCATGAGAGTGTGACATCTGCGTCATTGAGTGCAAAATAGCGGAACTGCATTACTTCCATTTCTTCATTCAGATATGCATCTGCAATAGTGTCTGTTAGTGCTTTTATTTCGGATGCGACAATGATTTTACCATTTACACGGTTCGTTTCCTCTCCATTATAGAATGCCGCTACATGATAGTTGTATGTACCTGTTGGGCAGTTGGCAGTACCGCTCAATACCAATGTGTCGCCGTTATCTGCACTTGCGTGTGGGGTGAGGGTGATACCTGTAGCCTCAGGACCATCCCAAATGAGTTTTGTTTCACCTTTCGCGTTGTGCTTAGTGAAATAATACACTGGTGCCGGAGTGGTTGTTTGCATGACAATTTGCGTGGAGTCATTCCCTTCTAACCATTTTGTGTATGGTTCTTCTGCCACTCTGAGCGAGAAACTTGTGATTTCGTTGTTCTTGCTTCCTATTCCCACCAAACGAATGGTATGTTCGCTTGTTGTTATGTCAAAACGGCGGATGGTATAGTTAGTGCTATGTGTTATTGTTTGTTTGATATCATCTATATATACCTCGAAATGTTTTCCTGCATTAGCATCAGCATTATTGTCTTTTCCGCAAAAAGCGAATTGGTCAAATCCCTGTATGCGTAAGGTGAGTTCCTGATTGTTGAGCATTCGTGCGCATGCAACCGGTGCTTGGAATTCGTCTTGTGCAGAGAGTCCGTTTGTATTGCTTGAAGTTCCATTTGTGGATAAAATGAACCATCCGTCTTTTGCGAGTACTTTTGTATCGCTGATAGGTGTGGTTATTTGCGCAGCTTTTTTTATTGGAACAGTAGTGATGGCTAATTGGCTTGCCGCATTTCGGTTGATATAATATACCTCATATTCACGCCCGCCGAATACGGATAAAGTGCCTCCGTATCCGTTTGCTGTTTCTTTGGCTTCGTATGCAGTTGGTGTGTGAGTAGTTAGACTATTAGCATTCTCTTTTCCATGAGAGAAAAGAGTAGTTCCGCACATAGTCATAAATATCAATGCAATGAGATGTATGTGTTTCATTATTTTGTTTATATTTTTGTCAGTTGCAAACCTCGATAAAACCTTGATAAAACCTCGATAAACCTTTAGCTTATTTTGGAATCGTTTTGTATCTCGTTATAACACGATATGTTAGTTCGTTGTTATGGTATGTCCACACTACGGGATATTAAATCACGATACAAAAGTACTATTTTTTTTTCATATGCAACGCATATGTCAAAATAAATATGTAAAAATCAACACATTTGCTAAAAAAAATGGTGTGCAGTGATTATTTACTTGCATATGTGCATTTTTTTTGTAACTTTGCAGGCGATTTTATATGCGGCTTGTTTTGTCCGTTTTTTAAATATACACTAATTCTGAAAATAAGACATGAAAAGAAATTTATTTTTATCATTGTGTTTGATAGCTGTGTCAGCAGTTTTTGCACAAGAGGTGGATAAGAAACATGTGACTGCTGCTGCCGATCAGGCTCAATCAGCCGCTGCTGCATTGAAAGCAGTAGATACAGGAGAGCAAGCATGGAAGTTCGATGGTTCTCTTGGTCTTAACGCAGCTGCTACCGGTTTGGTGAACTGGGCAGCCGGAGGTAAGAATAATGTGAATGGTATTGCTTATGTTAAGTTGCACCTTTTGTATCATAAGGATGCCATCGCGTGGGAGACTAATTTTGATACGGATTTTGGAATGACTTGGATAGACCAAGACGAAGATGCGCTTCAGAAATCAAGTGATAACATCAAATTGGCGACTAAATTCGGTTGGGAGTTCAAGAAGAATTGGTATCTGACAGCTCTTGCAGGTTTTCAAAGCCAATACGCGCTTGGTCGCGATTATGTGACGGGATATAATAACCCTATTTCCAAATGGCTTGCCCCTTCCTACACCGATATCTCAGTCGGTATAGACTGGAAGAAGAGTTATAAGGGTGCAGACTTCTCTGTCTATTTATCACCTATCGCAGGTCGTATCTCTACGGCATATGTGAGCGAGGCATGGAATAAGAAATATACAGAAGAAATGGCTTTGTCTTCCTATCAAACAGCGATTGATAATGCTACCACAGACGCAGAGCGTGCAGCAGCACAGTTAATTTATGATGGGGTCAAAGAATTATATGGAAATGGAGGATACGAGGCGCTCGTTGAAACACAAAAAGACTTCCGTTCTACTCTTCAAGAGAAATATGGTACTTATGCGTATAACAAGGAAACTGGAGCAAAAGACCTTCGTGATTTCCGTGCGGAGTTGGGTTTGAGTTTCAAGGGTGCTATCGCTTATACCTATAAGGATTTCAAGGTAAGCACAACACTCGCGCTCTTTACTCCTTACCAAGGCAAAGGGTACAACCTGAAGGATATGTATGAAGTAAAAAATGGTGTTGGTTCTTGGGAACTAAGAGATAAGAATGAGAATTACTTTGAGTGGTCTAGCAACAACCGTTATTTCGGCCATTTCGATGTGGACTGGGATGTAGCAATGAGTTATCAGTTCCTGAAGTGCTTGCAGGTGACTCTTCAGACCAGTCTTAAATATTACCCTGGTACACTTATTTCCAATCATGAGGGTATTCAGTCTGAGCGCGTTCAATTCAAGGGCGTGATAGGAGTTGGCGTGGGCTACTCATTCTAAAAAAACAAAGGAAAGTGCGGGATGCAATCAATCGAGTCATTATCTGAGAATGTGCAGCTTTTAGTACAACGCTACGAGGCGTTGCAGGCGGAATGTGCACAGTTGCGTGCTGAAAATGCGCGCCAGCATGACGAGTTGGTTCATGCGCATGCAGAGTTGGTGGCTCTTCAGCAGAAAAATAGGCGTTTGGCAACCGCTAACGCACTTACATCAGTAGAGACAACCAAAGAGGCTACGAAGCGTATCAATGCCCTGATTGCGCAGGTGGATAGAGCCATTCAAGCATTGAATAAATAATGACACCAGAAAAGCAACATATCAACCTTCGTCTTGACGCCCATCATGTGGGATTGGATGTGCCACGCGAGTCGGAAGCTAATTATAGAGCAGCAGCCGAACTGCTTAATAAGCGTTATCAGTATTACTTACGCTTATTGCCTAAAGCATCGGCAGAGCAGTTGTGGATGTACACAGCACTTGAGGTGGCAGTGGCATTGCAGTCTGATGTGCGCGAGAAAAGTTTAGAACCCATTGAGGCAGAGGTACAGAAATTAAATAAACTGATTTTAGAAACACTCAATAAATAAACTAAATACTTTAAATTATGTTATATCCTATTATTGCACTTATCATAGGTCTTCTTTTAGGCGCTGTAGGTTATTATCTTGTAGCGCGTATTTCCGGTGCGAATATCTTGCACAAAGCAGCAGAGGAGGCAGAAGTTATTAAAAAGAATAAGATAATAGAGGCAAAAGAGAAATTTATTGCACTCAAGTTGGAACACGATAATCAAGTACGCGAGCAAGATAAGCGTATTCAGCAGCATGAGCAACGCTTGCAGCAGCGTGAGCAGCAGCTCAACCAAAAACAAGGTGATGTACAGCGTAGCCTCAATGAAGTGAATCAGAAAAATCAGCAACTTGAGCAGCGTCAACAAGCACTGGATTACAAGCAGCAAGAAATAGAGCGCATGCATTCAGAAGCAGAGAAACAATTAGAGCAAATAAGTGGTATCTCTGCCGAAGAAGCGAAGACACAGTTGGTGGAAGCGCTCAAGGATGAGGCCAAGACTGCAGCTATGTCGTATGTGAATGAGATTATGGACAACGCGCGATTGGAGGCGAATAAAGAGGCAAAGAAGATTGTGATACAAACTATCCAGCGTGTGGCTTCTGAGACCGCTGCGGAGAATACTGTTTCTGTCTTCCATATTGAGAATGACGAAGTGAAAGGTCGTATCATCGGTCGTGAGGGTCGTAATATCCGTGCATTGGAAGCGGCTACGGGTGTGGAGATTATTGTGGACGATACGCCAGAGGCAATCACCCTCTCTGCTTTTGATCCTGTTCGTCGTGAGATAGCTCGTTTGTCACTCCACCAATTGGTACAAGATGGCCGTATTCACCCAGCGCGTATTGAAGAAGTGGTGGCTAAGGTTACCAAACAAGTAGAGGAAGAGATTATTGAAACAGGTAAACGCACTACGATTGACCTCGGTGTGCATGGCTTGCATCCAGAGTTGATTCGTTTAGTGGGTAGAATGAAATATCGTTCGTCTTATGGTCAAAACTTGCTACAACACGCGCGTGAGACAGCTAACTTATGTGCAGCTATGGCAGGTGAGTTAGGATTGAATGTGAAAGCAGCAAAACGCGCTGGTTTGCTGCACGATATAGGTAAAGTGTCTGACGAAGATGTAGAATTGCCACACGCAGAGTTAGGAATGAAGCTCTGTGAGAAGTTCGGAGAGAAGCCAGATATATGTAATGCTGTTGGTGCACACCATGACGAGTGTGAGATGAAATCGCTTATTGCGCCTATTGTGCAGGCATGTGATGCTATCTCTGGTGCGCGCCCAGGTGCACGTCGCGAGATTGTTGAGGCATATGTCAAACGTCTTAACGACCTTGAGAACATCGCAATGTCTTATCCAGGTGTTACCAAGAC
>JAZNQB010000136.1:0-4039 GCA_045589995.1 Paludibacteraceae bacterium | reverse complement strand
AGTCTGGGTCTGGTCCTCCCTCACGGGCAGCGATAGTGATTTCTTTTCCTAATTTAGTAAATGTGCGAGACATATGTCCCCATCGTTTGAGTTTGGTTGCTTTGCGGTATTCAAATGCGCGTCCCATAATAAAATATTATTGTTGTTAGTTATTAAAATGTGTATATGCTTTTTGCGAGTTATAGATTAGTGGCATCCTTTTCTGCTTTAGCTATTTTCTTGTTTGTTCCCCAGCAGATAGAGAAGCCGAGTGCGATATTTAACATTTTTGTTTTATATGGTAATACATACATAGTTTTGCCAGATGAGGTTTCTATGCCAGCGTAGTTTGTGGGTATATAATCCATAGCCAATGTTAGGTTAATGCCATCTTTTGGCATAAAGCTTAATCCGGCTCCAATATTGCTGAATTTACCGTTCTGCATGAGAGAGTAGGAGGCAGCTATATTGAACCAATTACATGGCTTGAAGGATAGACCGAGTGTGATTTCCTCGTATAGGCGTGCGTTGTATAGTCGTGTGGAGGACAAGAGACCTACGCCGATTTTGTTATTGCAAAAATTCGCATCTATTCCGATGTTTAATCTTGCTGAAATCATTTTTAGGTATCCGGCATTGCCTTGTTGCATGCGAATACCCTTTGTTAGTCCATATAAATTACTCATCGCGGAATCCACAAGCAGTTGTGTAGAGAAATTTCCTTGCTCATCGTAGAAAGCGGGATCACTATATTCAAACTCTCCAACACCTACGAAAGTGGTATCAATAGTACATGTATATTTTTGTGCGTTAGTCCAATAAATGGCGCCAAAATCGTTTAATGCAGCAGAGATTTGCAAATTCTCAATAGGTTTGAAGGTTAATCCTAAATCAATAGCGGCTCCATATCCGCTTGGTAGCACCATCGCTGTGATATCGTTGAAATTTACCAATTGAGATAAATCTACATTGCTATTCTGAAAGTCACCTACTAATTCTTCGATGGATTGATTATCAATGATAGGCAGTGCTTGGAAATTGATGGGCGCAGCCATTTCCAATTGTAACTTACCGCGCATATGCCATTGTTCGATATTTGCATCCAAGGTAAGGTTTTTACTATTGAAACCTATATTGGCTTGTCCTAATAGCACTTTTAGTTTTCCTCCGATAGTCCACTTATCATTAATTTGCTTGCTATAGCCAATTCCCAACTCTGTGTAAACAGTGGTTGCGATGCCTAAGCGTGAGAGGTCAAATGTGTTGGTTCCACCATCGAAATTGGTCATTCCTCCTCCAAACAAGAATTGCGGGAGAGATTTAGGTATGGAAGTACCTAATTCAAAGCGCTCATTTAGTCCTATTGTCAAGTACCCTTTTTCTTTGATTCGAAAGCCCATATTGAGAATACCCATCGTGAGTTCTCCATTGACTAAAGTCATGTCTTGCATTTGTTTGAGAAATGCTTTTTTGTTTCCGTTAGGGTGTAGTGGTGTAATAGTATTTCCTGTAGTGGGATCTACATACACGAGGTCGCTTAATGTCAAAGAGGTATTTCCTCCTGCTGTAGTCATCCATCCAAGAGGCGAGAAATTGATAAAACCGCTACTTACAGGTTGGAAAGCGGGGTTGATGGTGTGCCTCATCGGTGCATTCTCTAAAAAGAAGAGTGTATTGATTTGCTGCGCATTGGCTGTAAATGCTACAAGGGCTATACAGATTGATAGTATATATATGCGTATTGTTTTCATTGCTTATCCTCCTTATTCTGCTTGTTCGTTAAGATTAAGTACTGCGCCTACTTGTGCCGCCAGACCGATTTTGAGTTTCAGTCCTGCATCTTGAGTAATTCGTACATTAAAGATACCTTGTTGGTATGCATATTGCAGCGCTTCGTCATCTACTATAGCGGATAGCACAATGCGCTTTATTTGTGGAACTACGCTCAGACTTTGTTTGGTGAGCGAGGCAATAATAGTGGTTTCTCCCGGATTAGCCATATTCCAGTTACCTAAGGAATAGGTATATTTAGGTGGTGCAATTCGAATGGTATCTTCTGGGAAGAGGCATAGTGGTTTATTTGGATTTTCCGGATCCATGATGATTTGTCCGTTTTCATCCAGGCAACGCATAGCTGCTTTGACAGAAAGAGGCAGGGTGTTTTCTGCTTTCAATACAAGCTTAAGATTGCTTGTTTTGAGTGTGTCAATGCTTGGTACATCAGCCAATAGTGAGTCAATGCTCAGCTGAGTTAAATTGATATCCTCAATGGTATCGGTATAGTTTATGAATAAGCCTTCATTGAAGATAAGTGGCAGTGTACATGCCGCTTCGATGCGTACTCCTGTATTGGGCACGATGCGTATTTGCGGTGTTTGCTGATAATTGAAGTCGATATTGAACTTGTATCCTAATTTTTGTGGCATATTATTGAAAAGTCGGTCTATTCGTCCGCGAGCTGGGTCTTTATCAAAGAGCACAACCATATTCGTGGTAGAGTCCCCAATGGTGCTTGTGATAGGGTCTAAGTATTCATCTGGTGTAAAGTAAACATACCTATTTCTTGAACCATTGAAATCTGCGTATGAACGATTACCATCGATATCTTCTGCAAATAAGTACTCGCCTTGCATAATCATTGCTCCCGCTACTTTGGTAACGACATGCATATCAATTTTGGGGTCGGCGAAAGGCAGGCATGAGGTCTGTATGAAGCTCAACTCTCCCCATCCCTCTTTATTGAGGTCAATAACATCCTCGTCGTACATATCAGTGGATTGAGTGAACATGCCCCAGATAGCAGTATAGTCGATGAATTGTACGCTGAGATTATAGCGGAACTTAGCTGTGGCTGGCACTTCCACTACTTTTCCGGCTGGTACGGTGAAGGTGAAATCAATACCAAACATCAAGGAGTCGATGACATTCGAAGCATATTTCTGCTGGTCTTTGGTTGGGTCTAAGTTTCTATTCTTCATCATGCAGAGTGAGAAATTATCCACAGTGGTAGGAATAGATTGATTAAATCCGGCTGTGTTTTCGCCTTTCTTATAAACAACCATTGTGTTTCCGCTTGGGCGGCTGATATTGCTACCTAAATTGAGCTTAACTTCGTCCACCCATTCCCACTCGAGTGGTAGGTCTTGCGGTGTGATGATGGAAGCAAAAGAGGCATTGTTAATGAGTGCGCTATCTATTCGTCTGTGCATGGTAGCGTCGTTGATGCCTGTGAGCTTGAGAGGCAAGTCGAAATGGAGTGTAACAGGCATTCCTATACCTGTTATTTTGCCGTTTGCTCCGATTAGGTGTGATGCCTCTAATTTGTCATACACATTCAAATAGAAATCTTTTGAGGAGATATATTCGCTCAAGTCTATCTGGTGGTAGTTGCGCTCGATTTTAAAGGTATCTTTCCATGTGACTACACCTTTATTATTCAGCGAGTCAATAAAAATATTATTCACATTACCGATAAAATCTCCTACTGTCGCACTCATGCTACCGATAGGCAATGCAATACCAAGCTCAAGCTCGGTGGTTTTGTCTATGTTGTTTAGATTAACATCAGAATGGCAAGCCGTAAACAAGGCTCCCATTAGACAAAAGAGTAGTACATTTTTTTTCATTATTGTTTGTTATTTTGTTTCAGGTTGCAAAGGTACAGCTTTTTTTGCACATATGCAAATAATTCATGATTTTTTATTCATTCTTTATCTTAAAAGATAAATTTTCTCGGTGGCTCGTGTGGTGGCAGTGTATAACCATCGTATATATTCTTGCCTTTCAGATGGAATGCTCATGCGCTCTTGGTCTTCGTGAATGGCGCTGTTGTCGATATATACATGTTTCCATTGGCCTCCTTGTGCTTTGTGGCAAGTGACGGCATATGCGAAGCGTATTTGCAGGGCGTTGTAGTAGGGTGATTCGTAAATTTTTTGTATTAGTGCTTTCCTATTGCGTATCTCGGGGTAGTCTTCTGCCACGCGTGTAAAGAGTTCTTTTTGCAATCCGTAATTGGCTTCAGGGTTGTCTGTGGTGAGGGTGTCGAGCCATAGGAGTG
>JAZNQB010000135.1:0-2947 GCA_045589995.1 Paludibacteraceae bacterium | reverse complement strand
ACCTACAAAGGTTGGTTGTTCGGCAAGGCATGGAAATGCTTCGACGAGAATACCAACCAAGTGACTTGGCCCGATCGTCTCAACACACTCGTTTAATAAAGGAGAAGAACCATGAAAAGGAACTCTTTTCTTCAACTCCTCGCGGCAGTCGCAATGTGCATCTTCGGGTGCGCATTGCTCTCCGTCGCTTTCGCTCTCCCTCCCGTCGGTATCATCGACACCTCCGTCCTCGTTGCCTTTGGCGAAATCCTCACCTTCGTCGGCAGTCTTATAGGAATAGACTACCATTACAAGTATAAGGAATAAAATTGTCCTACCCTCGCGGCATTCCGCGAGCAATCTCTTTCTTCGTCTATTTCTTATCTCGCCTTGCTCGAACGATTCCTTCAGGCGAATAGGATTCGCCGCTCAAAATCGTACATCGTAAATGACTAAATCGTAAATGTTATGTTACTATCATTAATCCGCACCAACGCTACGCCCTCCGAAACAACGGGCATTCTACTTATCGGTGGCAAGCCTTTTTGCAGCACGCTTGAACCACCCACAGTCCCTAACGCTGCTCATCCCAAGGGAACTATCCCTCTCGGGTGGTACAAACTGACGCTGACCAAATCCCCGCATTTCGGTCGCGTGCTCCCACTGGTGAACTATGTCCCGGGCTTCGAGGGCATCCGTATCCATGCCGGCAACACGGTCAAAGATACCGCCGGTTGCATCCTTGTCGGGCAACTCTCCGGCACAACGCTCTTCCACTCACGGACATTCGAACAGGACCTGATTGCCAAACTTCAAAAACACCCAGAAGATGAACACTACATTGAAATCACTACTCCGGACCGTTTCTATACCGAGCATTGCAGCAGTGCTCATGCTCTTGCCTGCCTGTTCGGTGGAGCACAGCTTGACCTCGACTGACAACCGTCAGCAACTCTCCACCCATTTCCTCCGCGACAGTATCTATTTCCATGATAGTACGGCGGTTGTGTATAAAGCCTCTCCTGCTCCCGCACCGTGCAGGGTCGATACCCTGCTGGTGCATGAGTGGCACACACGATGGCGCGACCGCGAGACAATCAAGACGGACACCGTCACACAAACCCTGACGAAAACCGAAACCGTCCCTGTCCGTTATGTCCCGTCCTTTTACAAGTACTGCACAGCCTTTGCAATCCTCGTCCTCATTGTTCTCCTCCTCCGCCTTGCATGGTGGCTCTATAAACATTTTCTGTAGTTGCTTGTTTGATTGACTGATTTTTCTCTTTCCCCCTTTATAAGGTGTTCGCTTCGCTCACGGCTGTGTTTATTATAAAATGCTTGTCATAACAAAGAGAGCGGATACATTTTTAGATGCATGCGCATATACGCGCAATCCTTATAGTATTGTTATCCTCCGAAGTTGTCGAAGCGGATGTCTGCATCATCGACGCCCAGCGAGTGGAGTAGGTCAAGAACAGTCTTGGCCATCATAGGAGGACCGCAGAGGTAGTACTCAATATCTTCTGGAGCGTCATGCTGCTTGAGGTAAGTATCGCCCGTCTCTCCCGCGCCCGCTCTCGCTCTCTCCCGCGCGCCGCAGGCGCGCACAGCCCACACCCCGCGCACACCGCCCGCACTCATGAGGTAGGATTGACAACTCCCGCACGGAACCTCACCGCATGACTGCATAAAAAATATGGGCGCTCTCTAAGGAGTTCGGTTACCCTCGCGGTCTTTGTTTATTGGGGGCTTTCCTAATAAGGTGCTCTCTCTGTTCGCGTCTGTGTTTATGTGCTCCGCACAACAGTATTCTACGCGGCTCCCCGTGCCGCATACTACGCAATCCCAAAAACGATTTTTAATGAATAGGCTTCCGTGTATTACGCTGCAAAATGCCACCCAATACACGGAATGTGAAATAAACCCTTGCATATCTCAGTTATTTTTACTACCTTTGCACCCGCAAATGAAAGCAGTACAAATCATAGAACGAATAGAAGCCCAACGGAATGAAGAACAACAGCAAGTACTGATGCGGTTCTTCAAAACCGGCAAAGGTGACTACGGCGAAGGGGATGAGTTTCTCGGTCTCAAAGTGCCGCAGACACATACTATCGTTAAAACGGTAGCGTCTGATACCCCCTTGAACGAAGTGCCAGAATTGCTGCAAAGTCAATAGCACGAAGTACGTCTATGCTGACTGCTGATATTGGTAGATAAGTTCGAGAAAGCAGCCACTAAACGCTTGGTCCATGACACGCAAGCTATTCAAACGCGAGACGAGATAGTGCGAATGTACTTACGCTATGCCGACCGCGCAAACAACTGGGACTTGGTGGACTTATCCGCTCCGAAGATAATAGGTCATTGGCTGTTATTACCCACGGCGCTCGGTGGAAACGGAATAGGAATGAATACCTACTACAAACAGCAGGTATTAGATGAACTGGCAGCATGTGACTGCCTCTGGAAACAACGTATTAGTATCGTCTGTACATGGAAAACCTCGCAGCAAGGCGAACTGTCATGGTGTTGGCGTTATGCCGAGAAACATTTGCACCATCCGCATGATCTGATGCACAAAGCAGTAGGATGGATGTTGCGTGAGATGGGGAAATGTGATATGAATATGTTGCGCCAATTCCTCAAACAACATGCGCACGAAATGCCTCGTACAGCCCTCCGCTATGCCATAGAGAAAATGCCGGAACCCGAACGCAAAGCGTGGATGATTTAATCTCGCGCGCCCTATGGTCGCTCAAAAAAGGAAAGCCCCATATTCTATTAAATTGGGTCCCCGCAAATTTTAATTTGTGGGGAGAGCGGAGCACATCCGAGTATTTACTACTAAAACATGGTTTTAGTACATATACGAGGATAGTGCCCGCGAGAGAGCGCCCATATTTTTTATGCAGTCATGCGGTGAGGTTCCGTGCGGGAGTTGTCAATCCTACCTCATGAGTGCGGG
>JAZNQB010000134.1:0-6107 GCA_045589995.1 Paludibacteraceae bacterium | reverse complement strand
CATTGGATTATGGATCCTATCCGTGAGGCAATGGAGGAGAACCTCATGCCTATCTGGAAAGGTAAGATACCTGTTTCCATCTCTGTACTGAAGGATTCTGACGCGGCTATCCTCGGTGCATCATCTTTGGCTTGGTAATTATGTATTTACATCTCTCCTACCGTAATGAAGTTTCGTCCTTTATATCAGTTTAGTATGTGTTTTCAATATTTGTATCCTTATGGCATTTTTAGGCTCTGTCCGTCTTCGGGCATGAAAGTGGTGTATATCACTTTCGATGATGGACCCGTGCCAGAGGTGACTCCACAAGTGTTGGATATACTGGCGCGTTATAAAGTGAAAGCTACTTTCTTTATGGTGGGAGAGAATGTGGATAAGCATCCGGAGCTCTATCGTCGTGTGCTGGCAGAGGGACATAGTGTGGGCAATCATACCTATCATCATGTCAAAGGTATGCGTATGAGCCTGTCCACTTATCTAAACGAGGTGCGGCTGTGTGAAGAGGCTTTTGCCCGTCAGCAAGATGTGTCAGGCTCCACACTGCTTTTTCGCCCTCCTTATGGGCGGTCGTGGTGGTGGCAGAGAAAAGCTATTGCGCAGCAAGGCTATCGTATTTGTCTATGGGATGTGCTTACACATGACTATAGTGCTGCGCAGACACCGGAAAAGATGATGGATACTATACGGCGTTATACGCGTAATGGCTCAATCATCAATTTTCATGACTCTGTCAAGTCTAACCAACGCATGCTAACCACACTGCCACAGGCTATCGAATGGCTGCAGGCGCAGGGTTATACCCTCTTACCATTATGAGCAATTATGACAACTATTCGCACATCTATCCTTCGCCTTTTTGAATGTAAATGGCTGTGTGCTCTCAGTGTAGCAGCATGCTGGGTGCTCTGTGTCTTTTTCTCTGCGTGTGCCAATAGAGGTATAGGCCCACAGGGAGGACCTCGAGACTCCATACCACCCACACCTCTCACTTCAATACCAGAGAACGGAAGCGTGAACTTCCACGGTGGGGATATAGAAGTTACTTTCAATGAGTATCTTCAATTGGATAATGTGTCGCAGAATATGTTGATGTCTCCGCCCCAGCAGACGCCGCCTGAGATAAAGGCGAGGGGCAAACGATTATCAGTGCATTTTGTGGACTCGCTGCGTGAGAACACCACTTATACCCTTGATTTTGGCAATGCTGTCTGCGATTATCATGAGAAAAACCCTTTGTCTGGCTATCTCTTTTCTTTCTCTACAGGTCCGTTCATTGATACACTGGAGATAGGTGGACATGTCTATAATGCAGAGGACCTCAATCCGGCTCTGAATATATTTGTTGGTATTCACTCCAATAACAGCGATACTGCGTTTACTTCGCTGCCTTTTGAGCGTGTGGCACGCACGGATTCTGCAGGCGCTTTCCATATAACGAATATGCATGAAGGTACATATCGTCTCTATGCGGTGGATGATGTTAGTCGTGACTATCGTCTTACAACGGGCGAGGCACACGCTTTTGCCGACTCTACTTTCATGCCTTTTGTCCATCCGCATATACACACCGATTCGCTGGGAAACGACTCACTCGTGGGCTATGAGTACGGTCCGGCTGACATGGTGCTTTGGCTCTTTCAAGCGAAGCAGCAACGCCTCTATCTTCAAAAGACACAGCGTGAGCAGCAGCATTTGATTCGCCTCTTTTTCTCTGCCGTACCAGATAGCACTCTTTCTGTGCATGCGCTCAAACCCTCTGAGGCAGACACAACGGTCACTCCTGCTGCAGACTCAGCATGGATAGACCCAACACCTTATATACACATCCAGTATTCAAAGAATCGAGACACTGTATCTCTTTGGTTGATAGATAGTGTGGCTATTGCACAAGATACGATTTATCTCCAAACAACCTATAGACGGACTGATTCACTCTATCACCTCGAATGGTACACAGATACGATTAAGGCTATCTGGCGTGCACCGCGTCTTACTGAAAAAGCCAAAGCAGCACTCGATAAACAAAATCGTAATCGTAAACTTGAACTCAAATCCAATGCACGCAAAGGATTTGAGATATACGATACCTTGTGTATCACCTCCACCACACCGCTTGCGTCTATTCAACGCGATGCTATTCACCTTATGCAACGAATAGATACCATTCGCAAACCCATCGTTTTCACAATCGAACCATACGACACCTTGCCTATGACTATCCGCCTTATCGCGCGATTGGAAGAAGGGCAGCAGTACGAACTCCAACTCGATAGCGCGGCATTATACGATATCTATGGCGTTACGCATGATAAGCAAACATTCTCCTTACAACTCAAAACAACTGAAGACTATTCCACATTGCGCGTCAAGATACAACCTTTTGTGCCACAAGCGCGTATTCAACTCTTAGACGCTAAGGATAAAGTGGTGCGCGAGCTGCCGGCGGAACAGCAGGGCGCACTCTTCCAATTTATCAAGCCTGAGACATACTATCTCCGAATGTATATTGATGCCAATAATGACCGGCAATGGACTACGGGATCGTGGGAGGAGAAAAGACAACCCGAACAGGTCTATTATTTCCCATCCAAGATACAGACGAAATCCAATTGGGATTTTGAAGAAGAATGGGATTATACTGCTGTGCCGCAAACAGAGTCCAAACCTAAAGAACTCATACAGGTATCGCCCAAGAAAAAGAAATAAGAGGCTGGAAGAATAGATGGTTGGATTATTCTTTCCTTGCCGTAGGACTACTTGTGCAAGTAGTCACTTTCTTGATATCCACTCTTGACTTTCCACTCTTGACTCTTGACTCTACATCCTACATCCAACATCTAACATCCATCGACATCATCTCTCTTATCAGCGGGTGCTTGGGTATCTGCTCTGTATGCCTCACGGCGCAGGGACGACTCACGGCGTTTGCTTTTGGTTTTGCGCAGGTCTTTACCTATTTGTATATATGCCTGCGCGCGCATTTATATGGAGAGGTGGCCATCAATATCTATTATTTCATCACGATGGTTTATGGCGTTTATCTATGGCGTCGCCGAATGTCACCCACCACGCAGCGTGTTATCACTCGTCAGTTGTCTTGGCGAATATGGTTCCTGCTTATAATAGCAATAGCAGCCTTCTCTGCTGCTATTGGATATGGTTTGGCGCATTATACAGATGATCCTACGCCATATATGGATTCGTTCACTACTGTCGTGGCCATTGTGGCACAAGTGCTAATGATCTTGGCTTATCGTGACCAATGGTTCTTGTGGTTCGTGGTTGATATCGTCTCTATGGTGATGTGGATTTATGTGGGCAATTACTGCATGGCAGCGCAGTATGCTTTCTGGTGCTGCAACTGCCTCTATGGTTATATCCGCTGGACCCAACTCAGTGCCTAACATCCAACAGCCGTAAGGCGGTCCAACAGCCCCAAGGGCGGTCTAACTTCTAACCTCTATTCTAATGTATATAGAATCGCCTCTGCTTGACGGAGCGCATTGCGTTTCTTCTGACCACTCGCGTAGATGAATGCTTCAGCCGTCACCACACGTCCGCGCACCATGTCTAATCGTGTTAGACTAACAAACGGACCACCCATCGCTTCACCATCAATAATCTTCCACAATCCACGCGTTTCTATTGCATAGAAAGGTGGAGGGAGAGTGTCATTGTGAATAGTGTCGTTTTTTAATGCTTGCACTTGTCTGCTTATTGGTGGAAAATACTTGTATTCCGTTCCCATTCTACTGCCATCCACTTGTGCGCTCACGATGCGCCCTAATACCTCATCGCGCATGCTGCAAATAGCGGCATTGCTAAATTGCTCTTGCGAGGTGTAGGGATAACTATACACCACCACATCGCGGCGCATCGAACCCTTGTTATTGCAGCACCATACCACTTCGATGTCTTCTTCGCTCAATAGGGTGTCCATCAGCATCATATAGTCCTCAGGAATAAGCATGTCTAATCCTTTCTTCTGCATCGCAGCACGGGCTGTTTTATTGGTACTCGCGCGGTAGAAATGTGCTTGTCTGCTCAGCTCCTCGCGTATAAACCATTCACGCACTTGTTCGCCATGCTCCAACCAGAATGCTACCCAACTCTCATCGTCAGGTGCTTGGATACGATACACACTCTGCGGATGAGACCATTTATCGCGCGAACTGTAGGCTTTCACTTGCGTGTATTTATCTTTGTTGATGTCGATAATCAGGATGTTACGTGTCGGCTTGAGATAGTCGTCAAACTGCCTCTGGTTAACCTGCGTCAGCACCATGTATGGCTCCATCTGCGGCAAACCGTACATATCTGCGCCTAAGGTGTGCTTCACCAAATCATAAGTGGTGCTGATGGGTTCTTGATAAGCGCTTCCTGTCTCTTGCCCCAGAGAAGTATTGGCGATTGCTTCTAATGCCTCACCACTCAATGGTCTATTAGGCATCACCACCAAGCACTCATATATAGTACCTGTGGCTGAAGTAAGCAATCGCTCGTTGCTGCTTTTGCACCCCACAAGCGCTATACTAAATGCTAATATTATAAATATCTTTCTCATCATGATAATTCATTAAACAGCGGATACTGCACCATCTCGCGGTTCACTTCCTCGCGCACTGCTGCAATCACCGCCTCGCTCTCAGGCGCTTGTAGCACGCGGTCAATCAGTTCTACTATCCATCCCATCTTGTCTTCTTTCAGTCCGCGAGTGGTGATAGCAGGTGTACCGAAACGCAAACCGGATGTCTGGAAGGCTGAACGGCTATCGAATGGCACCATGTTCTTATTGGTGGTGATATCTGCCGAAACCAATGCTTTCTCTGCCACTTTACCAGTCAGTTCAGGGTATTTGGTGCGCAGGTCGATAAGCATGGAGTGGTTATCTGTACCGCCAGAAATCACTTTGTATCCCATATCCATGAATGCTTGAGCCATTACGCGGGCGTTAACCTGCACTTGCTGCTGGTAACGCTTGAAATTCTCGGTCAACGCCTCGCCGAATGCCACTGCTTTAGCAGCAATCACATGCTCTAATGGTCCGCCTTGTGTACCAGGGAAAACAGCAGAGTCGAGTAGGGCACTCATCTTCTTTATCTCGCCCTTTGGAGTGGTCTTGCCCCATGGGTTATCAAAATCTTTGCCCATCAAGATGATACCTCCGCGGGGACCACGCAGCGTCTTGTGAGTGGTACTGGTTACTATATGGGCATGTTTCAATGGGTTGTCTAATAATCCTGCGGCAATCAGACCGGCTGGGTGAGCCATGTCCACCATGAAGATAGCACCTATCTCATCTGCCACGCGGCGGATACGCGCATAATCCCATTCGCGACTATATGCACTCGCACCAGCCACAATCAGTTTAGGTTTGTGAGTGCGGGCGGTCAGTTCTAAGTTGTCATAATCAATCAGTCCTGTCGCCTCATCTAAGTTGTATGCTATTGCATTGAACATCAGTCCGGAGAAGTTCACTGCCGAACCATGGCTAAGGTGACCGCCATGACTCAGATTGAGTCCCATGAAGGTGTCACCTGCTTTGAGGCAAGCCATGAAAACGGCCATGTTGGCTTGTGCGCCACTATGTGGCTGCACATTCACATACTCTGCGCCGTATAACTGCTTGAGGCGAATTCGTGCCAATTCTTCCACTTGGTCCACCACTTCGCATCCGCCGTAATAACGGTGTGCTGGGTAACCCTCAGCGTATTTATTGGTTAAAACACTGCCCATTGCGGCTAAAACCTGTGGGCTAACGAAGTTCTCACTGGCAATCAGTTCGATACCTTTTTCTTGTCTTTGCTGCTCCTTCTCGATGAGTGCAAATAATTCAGCGTCTTTTATCATGGTTGTATAAAATAATAATCGGTTGGTTGTGTAATTTTAATAATCGCCTGCAAATTTACTACAAATATTTTATATATGCAAATATTTTAGTGAACTTATAAAGAAACAGAATGTTTTTTCTGTACTATTATGAATAATTGTGTGCGTTGTGCTCGCACAAAAGTGCACTTTTAGGCATAATAGTGTAGGAGTGCAACTCCGTATTTATAAGTTCACTAATATTTGCATATAGACTACAAGCTGCGACCGTAATATTC
>JAZNQB010000133.1:0-4953 GCA_045589995.1 Paludibacteraceae bacterium | reverse complement strand
ACCATTTCTTGGATAACAAATTTGGGATAGTCTCTGCGTGTTATAAACTTACCTGATTGCTCCAAATAAGTATGTTCTGCGACTTGTGTTTCCAGATACTCAACTGTCTTCTCCACCTGCTCCAAGATTGTGCCTTCAAAGACAACATCCTTGATGACATTCATTTCGGCACCAACTTTCTCTTCAATCCCATTAAAACGAATAAAACGAGTACGAGCGCGAGGCAGATAGTTCTGAGGATATTTTCCAAACAATAACATACATGCGACACTAACAACCTCGTCACCCATTTTATCAATGGTCACGAAATGGCTATTCTCTCTCAAATACTCCATTGAAGATTTACTGTATCCAAGCAGATTCACATACTTAGCCACAGCATCCATATTCAGGTCACTAACTGTTGCTCCATAAACAGCAGTATCTTCAAAAAAGCGTTCACCTTTGTCATACATCAATTGCACTCGTTCATCAAATGTCAGTTTACGACTCTTGTCGCCAACTCGCATGAAAGCTTCGTCTGCCTGATTGGTATGAAGACTAGAGCTGGCAGGAATATGCATCAATAAAATGCGATTTTTATTACCATCCTTATCCGTACAAGGTTCATAAGTGCATGAAACAGAAATTGATGGGTTGCAAAAATCAAACGGAACGCGTAACAAATCGTTCAGTTTTTGAGTATCTTGATCTACGCCTTCAATCGTTCGCGTCCGGTCAGATACGCCAATAGCAATCACACCACCATCTGCATTGGCAAATGCGACAATTGGAATCGCCAATGCTTTGGGATCAATTTGAATGCTTTTGCAATCAAATGTCTGGTCTTCTTTGCGGTTGTGTATTTCTTGTATGGTCATATTGCAATGGTAGTGTTCTGTTTTGTGTGTCTGTGGCTATAAGTTCCAAGCCTGTAAACTTTGGATATCGTTGCAAAGTTAGTTAATAAATTTAATAATCCTCATAAATTCTATTGTTTTTTAATCGCCCTAAATAAGTAAAGATGCGGAACGGCAACCCTCACCACCGATCCGCATCTTCTATATGTCCATTCATTGAACAACATTCGTTAATCGTTCATTATCAACATAAAGGGGCTTTATCTTGTCAACACCTTTTGTCCGTCAATGACATGTACGCCTTTTTTCGCTTTAGCAACCTTTTGTCCTTTAAGGTTATAGATGCCATTTGTTCGTTGCT
This sequence comes from Paludibacteraceae bacterium, assembly GCA_045589995.1. Taxonomy (GTDB): domain Bacteria; phylum Bacteroidota; class Bacteroidia; order Bacteroidales; family Paludibacteraceae; genus Colicola. The sequence goes on along the minus strand of JAZNQB010000133.1, from coordinate 3,753 downwards.
CTTTGGCTACTTGCTGAATGCCTGTGGCATTTTCAAAACCGCCACCATTGTTCGGAATAACAGTTCCGCGCTCGGCATTGAGGACAGGATAGGTATCCTCACCCAGTTTCTGGAACCATGTAATGGTGCTCTGATCGCCGTTCAGTTTGTAGCATAGCTCACCAGTAGGCGCTTCAGCTATGGCTTCTTCGCCCCAATAACAGTTCTCAAAGATAGACTCTCTGGAATCAGGCTCATGATGCAATGTCCCATAGGTGGTATAACAGTTGGTTACAACCGACCCTGAAGTAATCAGACCAAACAAACCCGAACCGTTTCTGTGATTATAGCTGCAAATACAATTATCCGTATTAATATTTCCAGTAGTGAAGCAGTTTGTGATTTTAGAGTTCACTGCACATCCACCAAGAACACCGGCACGAAGCGCATTGGAGTTCTTTAATGTCGCATTCACGATGCCAAGGTTCTGGACTATTGCACCATCTATTCGTCCGAACAGCCCTGTTTCCGCTTCAACATCATCCTTTTCGATTCTCAGGTTATAGATTACATGGCCTTGTCCATCGAATATGCCATTGAAATATAACTCAGGACCCTTAAGCCAAAGATAATGCTTACCGATTGGAGGGAAATAACTAATGCCATTCATGTCAATATCTGCTGTCAAACGAATCTTGAGATCAGACTTACCACCATTTACAAGTTCAGAAATATACAGAAGTTGTTCGGGGGTACTGACCTCGTACCAACCGTCCACAACTTGTATAAAATTTGGGTCAGGCTTTCTGCATAAGGTACAAATACCAGCCACTATATTGTGTTCGTGATTCATATTCCAGTTGTGTTCTCCTTCTACAATTTGACCGGAGTGAGAGTGGAGCTTATACTTCACACCCCAATTCTTTGGGAATGCGGGCAACCGGTAGTCTTTCCCATTCCATGTCTGAAGCACCATGTCTTGTAGTATCATCATTAAGCTGGCTCCATGATCCTGATCTGGTGTCCAATCGAAGTTTGGTCCCCAGATTGCCTTAAAGCGGAAATTGGGATGGCTGTTCTTTGTGTGGGCATCCAACTGACGCACAGCCTCATCAGTGAGTCCCAATCGGGCTGCTTGCTGACCGTCTTGCGTCCAACCGTTATCTGATTTAGTCTCACGGTCCCAATAAGAATCAATACCTATTTGCAAATTGTCCGTGCTAATATTACACAAATGGAAAGGGAAGATTGGGTAAAGGCGTGGATTTTCCACATTATTACGCTGTGGATTGAATAGCTCTGCAGGAGCAAACTGTGTCTTGCCATTCAGTTCCATTGTGGGCAATTCAGGAATAATATCATTCAATTCTTTCCATAGCGCAATGTCTTCGGGAGTGCTTAAGTTCTTCGGAAGCGCAAGAAGTCGGGGCATTATGTCACGCATACCAGCTACGGTAGGCATATCATTTCTCATTATGTCATCGTACCAATAGGTTTCCAATGCTTGCGTAGGACTGATTAGTAATTTTTGGTTTTCATCGATACCATAGAAGTTTTTGTAAAACTTCAGCATCTCACGGGCATATGGGACGAGCCGGCTGCTCACAAACTCTGTATCTTGGGTATAATCATAGTAGTCCAACATCAGCGAAATCATCTCCACACTTGAAACCCAATGGTAACGAATGTAAGGACAGTTTGCAAACTTGTTACCAGACTCGCCCGGGGAAGTATAGTCCAAATAACTGTATGTTCCAAATACGGTGGTTATTTCGGGACTTAATGCTCCATCAACACCTGCCAGTGATTTTGCAAGCGCTTTCATCATAGGCAGGATACGGAAATAATGTTCAAAAAGCGGCTTCATCATATCATAGTCTCCGCTTTTTAGCATAGGGTGGTAGTTCAAGCGGGTATTCTGCCACCAGAAGTCACCACCCCATCTACGGTAGTCTGGTGAAGGATTCTCTCCAGCATCAGTCAACTTAGGGTCTACGGTAAAGATGGAACCATTAAATTTGATGGGATAATTCCCTCTGCCGCCGCAAGCCTGTATCCAGCGTTGCAAAATATAAGACGAGTTGATACGGAAACTCTGTTCTTCATCACATGTCTGCACATAGATATAGCTACGGTTCCAGAATTCTTTCCAGAAACGGGCGGTACGTTCCATGGCTTCAGTAGCCGGTGCGGGTGATGCGGTCAGTTTCCGCATCTCATCCACGCGCTTGGATGCATTGTGAAAGATACCGCTGAAGGTCGGGATGCGAATTTCAATGTCCTTTGTAGGTGCAGAGGTACGCAATTCCTGGTTACTGACCTTTTTAAAACCTGTTCCCTCTATACGATAACCGAAACATCGGTTTTTGAATGGGTCGTAAGAGGCACGGTTGTCAATCTGAATCTCTTGCAAATCAAGGATTGCATTGTAGGACGATTGGCTGTTGTGATGATACACCATGATGGCGTCTTTCTAGCGCAAAATATGGTCCGGGAAAATTTTAAACAATTGTTGGTCTGGGCAATTACCGATGGAGCGCAGCCAATTGGCGGACTCCTCTTTTGTACGCCACACTTCGGCTTTTATGTTTGCTTGTATGGGTTCCTGTGCAGTACCGCTCAAATATAGAGTGTTGGCATCGCTGTCAATGAAAAAGTTGAGGTCTATTCCTGCACCGCGCAAATTGATGCATCCGTTTTCCAAGTCCAATGTCTGACGGAAATCGTTGGCAGAAGTGATGGCCGGTTGGGTACTTATGCGTACTCGACCTAACTTATACAATTCGCCTGTCTCGCTCCAGGCATCAGTACGCGAAATATAGAATACCATATCACCGGATGGTTCCACCCAGAAATTGGCTCCCGTCTCTCCATTTCCGATGGGCATACTGCCTGCAGCATTTTCGGAAGGACTGTCCCACACAACATTATAATCACTCACATTTGGTTCCTCCGAACATGAGCAGGAGGTTGGCATAAAACTTCCTATGACAAATAAAACCATGGAAGCAAGTTCAAAAAATCTTTTTCTCATATTATCGTATTTGTATTGTTTCATATAAAACAGTATGGTAGCGCCTTTTTACTCATGCGCTACCATACTTACTTATATATCATTACTTTACAAAAACTTTTTTACCATCAATGATGTAGATTCCCTTCGTTACTTTCTGCACCTTTTGTCCCATGAGGTTGAAAATATGGCCAGTCTGTTTCTTTTCGGCAATCTGCTTAATACCGGTGGCGTTTTCGTAGTTGCCATCTTTGTTCGGAATGACTGTTCCGCGCTCAGCATTGAGGACAGGATAGGCATCCTCTCCCAGTTTCTGGAACCATGTAATGGTGCTCTGATCACCGTTCAGTTTGTAACATAGCTCACCAGTAGGCGCTCCCGAAACAGCTTCTTCACCCCAATAACAATTCTTAATGATAACATCAGAGGCTCCTACACCATCACCCATTACTTCGTAAGTGGTATAACTGTTTGTAATAGTCGTTCCAGAGGTTATCAAGCCGATTAATCCAGATCCATTTCGGTGATTGAATCTGCAAATGCACTCTTCCATATTTATTTCACCAGCAGTGAAGCAGTTTATAATTTTTGAGCTGAGGGCACATGCGGCAAGTACGCCAGCACGGAGCGCATTAGAGTTCTTTAAAGTAGCATTCACAATACCCACATTCTGGATGGTTGCACCGTTGAGACGACCGAACAAACCGGTTTCAGCTCCAGCATCATCTTTATTAATACTCAAGTTATAGATAATGTGTCCC
>JAZNQB010000132.1:0-5420 GCA_045589995.1 Paludibacteraceae bacterium | reverse complement strand
CTGTGAGCCAAGGAGTTGTCTGGGTTGGTTGTCTTCCTAAGAACCGCTTGGCCTCCGACTTGGGGCAGTTTTTCGAGGGCACCGACCTCGCTGCGCTCGCCCACCTCGAAAAAGGGAAGGGATATTGGCTAAGTAATCACGACAAATCCTTCCATGCTCACGCATTCATTATCCGTCTCAACAATCCTATTTATGCGAGCATAATAGTCTTTTTTTCGCCGTGATAATAAAAAAGAAAATTCTTTTTTTAAAGAAATTTGTCGTGATTATTTGCGTATATGCAGTTTTTGTTGTATCTTTGTAGCCGATTTGAGAAGGAGGTCCCAATAAACGGACATTTCCACTGCTCAAGATAAGAAGAGAAATATTTTTACAATACATTATGGCAAATATAACACACGAAGAATTAGTATCTGCTTTGCAGACTTATTTCGGATTTGACACTTTCAAGGGCGAGCAAGAAGCTATTATCCGCAATGTTATTGAGGGGAACGACACTTTTGTTTTGATGCCTACGGGCGGCGGCAAGAGTCTTTGCTATCAGTTACCTTCTTTAATTATGGAAGGCGTAGCGATTGTTATCTCTCCACTGATTGCGCTGATGAAAAACCAAGTGGATGCTATGCGTAACTATTCAGAGGAGCCCGGTGTAGCCCATTTTATCAACTCTTCTTTGAGTCGCGGCGAGATAAATGCTGTGAAGGATGATGTGCTGAATGGCCGCACCAAACTGCTCTATTTAGCTCCTGAGAGTTTGCAGAAGAATGAGAATGTGGATTTCCTGCAGGGTGTGAAAATATCTTTCTACGCAGTAGATGAGGCGCATTGTATTTCCGAATGGGGTCATGATTTCCGTCCGGAATATAGTCAAATTCGTTCGATGGTGCAGCGTATTGGTAAGGCGCCTATCATTGCTTTGACGGCTACTGCTACGCCTAAGGTGCAGAAAGACATTCAGAAGAACCTCGGTATGCCTGACGCAACCGTTTTCAAGTCGAGTTTCAATCGTTCCAACTTATATTACGAAGTACGTACGAAGACCTCTGAGGTAGATAAGGATTTGGTGCGTTATATCCGCTCTATGGAGGGTAAGTCTGGTATTGTTTACTGTTTGGCTCGTAAGGAGGTGGAGGATTTGGCTCAGGTACTACAAGTAAATGGTATCACAGCGCGCGCATATCACGCGGGCATGGATGCTGCTACTCGTAGTGCCAATCAAGATGCTTTCTTAATGGAAGAATGCCAAGTGATAGTAGCGACTATTGCTTTCGGTATGGGTATTGACAAGCCCGATGTGCGTTTTGTGGTGCATTACGACATTCCGAAGTCTTTGGAAGGTTATTATCAGGAGACGGGTCGTGCGGGTCGCGATGGTGGCGAAGGTCAGTGTATCTGCTATTACTCGCCCGATGATATTGAGCGTCTGCGTAAGTTTCAGCAAGGCAAAACGCCAAAGGAGATTGGTATCGGCAATCAATTGCTATTTGAGACGCAGAGTTATGCGGACTCCACTATCTGTCGTCGTAAATTGCTTTTGCATTATTTCGGCGAGGAATATAACGAGGACAACTGTGGCAATTGCGACAACTGCAAGAAGACCTATAAGATGGTGGATGCCAGCGAGTTACTGCAGTTGACTTTAGAGACCATTCAGCAAGTGAACGAGAAACAGAAAGCAGAGCATATCGTAGATATATTACATGGCAATAAGACCTCCGAAGTGATGAGTTATCACCACGATGAACTGGAGAACTTCGGCGCTGCCAGCGATGAAGACGAGTCCACTCTGCATGCTATCATTCGTCAAGCGTTATTAGTAGGAATGCTCAAGAAAGATGTGGATTCCTATGGTGATCTTAAGCTCCAGAGCGACGGTAAGAAATTCATTCGCAAGGCTGGTAAATTCGAAGTACCTATTGAGGTGCACAATGAGGATGAGGACAGTATAGAAGGCGGAGGTATCGCTTGTGCTGCCGCGGACGAGGTGCTCTTCTCTATCTTGAAAGACATACGCCGCAAACTATCCAAGAAATGCGATGTACCTCCATTCGTAATTTTCCAAGACCCATCATTAGAAGCGATGGCTACCACCTACCCTATCAGTATGGAAGAATTGCTGACTATTCCCGGTGTGGGTGTTGCCAAAGCCAAACGCTATGGCGATGAGTTCTTACGCGTGATAAAAGAGTATGTAGAGGAGAACGAGATTATTCGTCCAGACGACATGCGTATCCGTACAGTGGCTAAGAAATCAACCCGCAAGAAACAAATTATTCAGGCTATAGACCGCCGCGTAGATTTGGATGACTTGGCTGAATCGAATGGCATGTCGATGGAGGAGATGTTGGACGAACTGGAGGCAATCGTATTCTCTGGCACAAAGATAAACATCAATTACTTCATTCAAGAAGTGGTTGACCCAGATGAAGAAGAAGAGATATACGAATATTTCAAAGAGGCAGACAACGACTCCATCAAAGACGCGATGGAAGAATTAGGCGAGGACTATTACGATATTATTCATGTGCGCTTAGTGCGTATTAAGTTCCATTGCGAATTAGGCAACTGATGAAGAAGGGTGTTGTTGATTTTATCACATTGGGTTGCTCAAAGAATTTAGTGGATGCAGAGCGACTAATGCGGCAGTTAGAGGCGGCAGGTTGGCGCTGTGTGCATGACGCAGCAGAACCGAAAGGCGAGATAGCTGTAGTGAACACATGTGGTTTTATCGGCGATGCTAAAGAAGAAAGTATTAACACTATCTTGCAATTAGTAGCCCGCAAAGCGCGTAAGCAATTACGAAAACTGATTGTGATGGGTTGCTTAAGCGAGCGCTACCGTGCCGATTTGGAAGCAGAGATCCCTGAGGTGGATGCTTATTTTGGCAAATTCGACTATATGGATGTGGTGGAATGGTTGGGCAAGTACTCTGCGAACGCACAAGTGAGCGATAGTTGTTCCTACGAGCGCAAACTGACCACTCCTTCGCACTATGCTTATCTAAAAATCTCAGAGGGTTGCAACCGTATGTGTTCCTACTGCGCTATTCCACTTATCACGGGTCGTCACACGAGTCGTCCGATGGAGGAGATTTTAGACGAAGTACGGTGGTTGGTAGCGCAGGGCGTGAAGGAATTCAATGTGATAGCACAAGATTTGAGTAGTTATGGATTGGACCTTGAGCAGCGCCATATGCTACCTGAATTGATAGACGCGATGGCTGGTATTGATGGTGTAGCATGGATTCGTCTGCATTATACCTACCCTACTGATTTTCCAATGGAATTATTGGATGTGATGGCTCGCCATAGCAATATATGCAAGTACATGGATATAGCATTGCAGCACTGCACGGACCATATGTTGGGGTTGATGCGTCGTCATATCACCCGCGAGGAACAAGACGCGCTTATTCGCACAATTCGTGAGCGTGTGCCCGGCATCTGTATTCGCACCACTCTATTGGTGGGACACCCTGGTGAGACGGAAGAAGATTTTGAGCAATTGAAGGAATGGGTTCGCGAGATGCGTTTTGAGCGCATGGGATGCTTTGCTTATTCAGACGAAGAAGGCACCTATGCTCATCGACATTACGAGGATAGTATTGTTCAAGAAGTGAAAGAAAGACGCGTGGCTGAGTTGATGGCTATTCAGCAAGAGATTAGTGGCGAATTGATGCAAGGATTTGTGGGTAAGACGCTACCCGTTATTATTGATCGATACGATGGAGATTATTACATTGGTCGTACAGAATATGATAGTCCAGAAGTGGATTGTGAAGTGCTGATAGAGGCACAAGGAGAAGAACTATGTGTAGGTTCGTTCTACTCCGTATGTATTACCCGCGCCGAGGAATTTGATTTATACGCAACTATAGCAAAAAAATAAGATATTTATGCTTACAAAAGATTTTATAGGCCTTGTAGCAAGCGCATCGGGCTTGAGTAAGAAAAAAGTGGAACTTTTGCTCAATACCAACAATGCTATCATCCGCGAGAACTTAATGGCGGGCAAGGCTATTCAATTGCAAGGATTGGGTACGCTGGAATTAAAAGAAAAAAACGAGCGTGTGATCGTTCACCCTCGTACAGGAGAGCGCACCGTTGTGCCACGCAAGAACCAACTGGTATTTAGACCTGTTGCAAACATAAAAGATGAACTCAAAAAGATTTAAGTGATGGCAGATAAACTCAGTTGGACCGAATTACGCCGCTTATTAGCCAATCGCGCAGGTGTGAGTGAGAAAGAAGCAAACCTCTTTCTCAATGCTTTTAATGCGCAGATTGTGGAAGCACTCAAACAAGATAAGCAGGTTAAGATAAACGGATTAGGCACTTTCAAACTGCAAGCCGTTGCACCCCGCAAGAGTGTGAATGTAACGACGGGCGAGGAGATTATTATCGAGGGATACAATAAGATTGCCTTCACACCGGAAGTGGGAGTAAAAGAATTAGTAGAAAAGACCAGCCTTGGCGCTGAGCAGTCACCTACAGTCTCTCCTACAACGGAAAATATTGACCCACTACAGAAATTAGGTGAACAGGCAGCAGAGATAGTAGATCTACTGGCTGATTTGGGTCAGGCTGTGAAAGAGGAAGAGCCGATTGTCGAACCAGAGCCTACAATAGAACCAGAACCTATTGTAGAACCGGAACCCATTGTAGAGCCAGAACCTATTGTGGAGCCAGAACCTATTGTGGAGCCTGAACCTATTGTGGAACCGGAGCCTATTATTCCTTCTCCCAAGGAAGAGAAAAAGAGTCATGTAGGGCGAAAAATATGTATTGCCTTTTTGCTATGCTTGTTGATAGCTGGCGGCGTAGGTTATTATTTCTTTCCTCAGTATATAGAGAAGTGTACTGACTGGACAAAAGCATTGATCCATTCCACAAAGACGATGTGCGTTGTGACGGATACGATTGGTTCTGCTCAAGAAATGGTAGTGACCGACACAATAGTAGAAGAGGTTATTCCTACTACCACAGAAGCAAACACTATTGAAGCGCCTATTTATGAAGAACTGATCACTATTGAACCTATGCATAAAAACAGTCGTTTGGCATGGATGGCGATGCGCTATTATGGTGCTAAGATTTACTGGCTCTATTTGTATGATGCCAATAAGGAAAACATAAGCAATCCTAACGATATAGAAGTAGGCACTCCTATTCGCGTGCCACGATTGACAGAAGCGCAATTAGATACTACATTACAATCGACTATCAATACTCTCCAATATTTACGCGAGCAAGCGATTGAAGCATCGCATCGCAACTGATGGACCAAGAATATATTCGCATAGAAGGTGCTGACACACATAACCTCAAACATGTGACGGTAGATATACCTCGCAACAAGTTGGTTATTGTGAAGTCGGAGGCCAAGCGGTCTTAGGAAGACAACCAACCCAGACAACTCCT
>JAZNQB010000131.1:0-31205 GCA_045589995.1 Paludibacteraceae bacterium | reverse complement strand
TATTGCAATTCGCAGATGGATTACAATGTGTAGGAGCAGCTATGCTGCGAGGCATACAAGATGTGAAAGTACCCATGAAGATAGCCCTATGCTCCTATATCGGAATCACTTTGCCATTAGGATTGATACTTACCTTCCCATTAGGATTGGGAGCCAAAGGAATGTGGATTGCCTTTGTGATAGCGCTTGCTATACCCGCTGTGCTTTTCCATATACGATTTAGGAAACAACTTATTAAGTACAGAGTGTCGCGTTCGGCAATTAGTCGCAAAGGTCCATACCACTCCGCTAAATGGACAGGCTCCTAATGCCTCCGCTCTTAACTCGGACTATCGTTACACTAGCAGTCCTCGTTAGTATTAGTAATGAATAAAACACGATATATTATGAATACTATTTTTGACATTTTTGCTGAGATATGCAAAGTACCCAGACCCAGTAAACACGAAGAACGAATCAGTCAATGGTTGCAAGATTTTGCAGCTGCACATGGTATTGAATGTATAGCAGACGAAGCTATGAATATCATCATGCGCGTACCCGCTACTCCAGGATATGAGAGCCACAAAGGCATTATCCTTCAAGCCCATATGGACATGGTATGCGAGAAAAACAGTGATGTGCAGCACGATTTCATGACCGATCCTATTCAGACTTATATAGACGGCGAATGGCTCAAAGCCAAAGGTACTACTCTGGGAGCGGATAATGGTATTGGTATGGCTATAGCATTGGCAGCCATCACAGATCCCGAACTACAGCACCCCGCTATTGAATGCCTCTTCACTGTGGACGAAGAGACCGGACTCACAGGAGCCGAAAAATTGCAAGATGGTATGCTACAAGGCGAACAATTGATTAACCTTGACTCCGAAGATGACGGACAGGTATTCATCGGTTGTGCTGGCGGTATTGATACCCTCGCTAAAATGCATTATGAACCCATTACGATTGATAATCAATCAGAAAAATATTTCCCCATCCAATTGCGCGTGAGCGGATTAATGGGTGGCCACTCGGGCGACGATATCAACAAAGGGCGTGCGAATGCCAATCAACTACTCGTATGGTTCATTGAGCGTATTTGGAAGCAAACACCATTGCAATTAGCTACCATCAACGGAGGTAACTTGCGCAATGCGATTGCACGCGAGGCAGAAGCAGTGATATGCGTACCGATGAACTATAAAGAGCAGGTACGCATTGAGTGGAACCACCATATAGTTGAAATGGAAGAGAAATATGGTTCTATTGAAAAAGAGATGCGCCTTGACTTGGAGTCATGCGACATGCCTCATTCTTTCATCCCATCCGACAAAGCCTATAGGCTCATCATGGCACTCTGTGCATGCCCACACGGTATGACAGCGATGAGCAAAGAGATGCCTGGACTCGTAGAGACGAGTACTAACTTAGCATCTATCAAGATGCGCGAAGATGAGCGAGGTGCTTATATAGAGGTCAATACTTCGCAGCGCTCATCCAAAGAGCCAAGTAAACACCATCTCAAATGGGTAGTAGAACAAGCGCTCGCATTGGCATGCGACGAAGTGACACATGGTGACGGTTATCCGGGATGGGCACCTAATCCTCATTCGCCACTATTGGATGTCACCAAACAAGCATATTGCCACCTTTTCAACGAAGAACCCAAAGTGCTGGCTATTCATGCAGGCTTAGAGTGTGGATTATTCTTGGAGAAATATCCTTATTTAGATATGGTTTCTATTGGTCCGCAGATGTATGGCGTACACTCACCACAGGAGCGATTATCTATCCCAAGTACAGAGAAATGCTATCAATGGCTCTGTCAGATACTGCGCTCACTGTAGTAGAAAGAGGACATACCAAAATCACGCGATAATATACTATGTATATTATAGGGTGCGGTAGGATACGATATAATACCGATACACATAGCAAATTCCCCATAAATAGGGATTGTAAGAATCAGAAAAAAGCAGTAATTTTGCGGCGCAAAAGCGTGCTAAGATGACTCAGATAGCAGTAATAGGCCTTGCACAGAGCGGCAAGACAGCTCTGACACAAGCCTTGCAAGCACTCGCAGAGCAAGGTTCACATGATGTGCAGTTTGTGGAGATTCATAACTCCGACGAACTGCATGGTCATGCCTATGAGGTGGTATTACAAGTGGTGGACTCTACACGATTGGAAGACTCGCTTTTGCTCACACCTCATATCATTGACGAGGAGCAGAAGATAGTGCTTGCTATCGGTAGGTATGATTTGCTTTTACAGACCGACCATTCTCTCAATCTCACACTCCTACAACAACTGATTGGTGTGCCCATGGGATTGGTTTCCGTAAAGAAAAACATGGGTCTGGAGGCATGTTTGGCATTAGTGCTCCGAGAGATAGAACAGACAAAGCCGTCTGCTCACCCTATTTACCATTTAGAAGGAATGGATAGCGACGATGCCTACCGTGCCTATGTACATGGTGTGCTCACCCAAACACTCAGGCATAGCAAGAATGACCAACACCAGACACGATTAGAGCGAATAGACAAAGTGCTTACCTCGCCATGGACGGGTTTTCCAATCATGATAGCCGTCTTATACCTTGTCTTCTGGTGTACTTTTACTATCGGCGCCTATCCCCAAGAATGGATAGCTAATGGTATAGAGCAACTTACTGCTTTAGGGCATGCTAATTGGGAGAATACATGGTGGACAAGTGTTTTATTGGATGGCATATTACAAGGAGTAGGCGCCGTATTGGCCTTTCTGCCTAATATCATCATTCTCTTCTGCTTTATCTCTATCATGGAGACATCTGGCTATATGGCGCGTGAAGCCTACCTGATGGACCACATCATGCACCGGGTGGGTTTACACGGACGCAGTTTCTTACCAATGCTGATGGGATTAGGATGTAATGTACCTGCTATCATGGCTGCCAGGGATATTAAGAACCCCAAAGACCGCACTTTAACCATGCTCATGGTGCCTTTTATCTCTTGCTCAGCCCGATTACCCGTGTACATGCTCTTTGTGGATACATTCTTTGAGCAATACAAAGCATTGGTGATGGTTTCGCTCTATGCGATAGGTATTCTGATTGCCATCCTTTTTGCTATTGTGATGAAGCGCACGAAGTGGTTTAAGCAAGAGAGTAGTGATCAAGTGAATGAGTTGCCCGAATTCCGCATACCGAAATTCAGAAGAGTGGCAGCGCATGTGTGGGAGCGTGCTGAAGATTACCTACAAAAGATAGGAACTGTGATTGTATGGGCGAGTATCATCATTTGGGCGTTGCAATATTTCCCACAGCAAGACTTGAGTGATATTGAGCACTCCTATTTAGCGTTGATCGGTCAGGCTATTGAACCTATCATGACGCCATTGGGTTTTGACTGGAAGATGTCTGTGTGCTTGCTTACTGGACTTCCTGCCAAAGAAGCTATCGTTTCCACTTTGGCTATCTTGTATGGTGGGGACCTAAGCGCAGCCGGATTTACTCCGCTGACTGCCTTTGGCTTTATGGTATTTGTGCTGCTTTATTTCCCTTGCTTCGCCACTATCGCCACGCTGAGACATGAAGCGGGTAAAGTATGGGCATGGTTCACAGTATTCCATAGTATCGCACTGGCATGGCTGATTGCGATGCTCATATACCAGATTGGTATGCTTTTTGTGTAGCAATAGTAAGCAGACAGGCTATATTAACTAGAGAATATTCATTAAATAACATTCGATATGAAACACATTTTACTTCTATTGAGTTGCCTAATTCTAAGTGTAGGCACTCTTCAAGCTAAAAACAATTACAAAGAGACGGTTGTTCTCTCATGCGAGCTCCATTGTCAAGGTTGCTGCGATAAGATTATGAAGAATATCGCATATGAGAAGGGCGTCAAGGACTTGCAGTTCGACCTCAAGCATAAAACAGTCACACTCACTTTTGACACACGAAAAACGGATTTGCCCACGCTTCTCAAGGCCTTTGAGAAATTAGGCAAACCCGCTAAACCTATTGCTCCTAAAGAGCAGGAAGATAAATAACACTTATCTCACTTGCACTCCTAAGATAGAATACAGCGTTCCATCGGGACGAAGGATATATACTTGTCCGTCCTGAAGATATTTAGTAGCACCATCATTGATGATGGTGTTTTCTATTCCTTCTTCTGCACTAAAAGCATGCCCTTCTATGGTCACATCCCGCAAAAGGATATACTTGCCACTTCCACTGGTATGCTCATGCCAAGGCAAGACACGCAGATGTAATGTCTCACCAGCAGGAATAGTGATTGCAGGAGTCAATTCAACATAGTTCATTGATTTATTCGGCAGTGCTGTCTGTGCAACCTCGTAGATAGTATGTACATCCGTGAAGTCCGCACCGAAACCTGTATTCACATGGCATTTCATAAAGCCCGTTGAATATGCGCCCAAGAACATAGATATCTTCGTTATGCGCACTTCTGCTGTGGTGGGAGCGGTCAAAGAGAAATCAACATAACGATTTGCATTCTCATCTATCTCGTCAACTGGCCAGTTAGCCTTTTTTCCTGCTGCATCTGCATTATGAATACGAGGCACATCCATGCCCGTTTCGCCATTAATAGTCACATCATTCTTTGTATCCGTTATCACCATTCCACTCAATGTCATCTCTCCACTTACTGGTCCCACACATTCTGCCTGCAAAGGCAAAGAGGGTTTAGCATGCAATGCCCATTTAGCGCTGATTGGGCTACCTCCCGCAAGCGAGATTACCGTGGCCGTAACAGGCACTTCTATTCGTTGCTCGCCGCTGACTGCTACAATCGTACTATTTTGTTCTCCAGCAGTGGTATATGCAGCTTTGACATATAAGCGCTGTAGAAGTGTTGCTCCCTCATAATCAGCCTCCACAGCGGAAGAATATGTTCCTTCTTCTCCAGTCAACGATATCTGCACATCTTCCGAAGATGAGAATGATACTTTTCCTACAGCGGGTGTCAAACCAAAACCAGTAAAGAGTACTTCGCGCTTATTGACTACCCCCTCGTATGTCTCCCCCATTGATAAGGAAGTAGGATTGGCTGTAATGGAAGTGGGGATAGATATATAGGATGCCAGAGCAGGTATCGAATCCTTGAGCATCTGCGCTGCCAATCGCGCCACAAGGTTTGCTCCCATGGTGGCAAAATGCGTATTATCATCTTTGCAGAAGAGCAACTTGGTACATTGCGCTTCACCATATTGCAGATATAGATTGACTGTAGCAGTAGTCATATCCAAGAATGGTACATCCATCTCTTGTGCTACTTCTCGCATTGCTTGCACATAGTCCATTGAGTGGTCGTCTTCAGGGATAGATGCTGCCTGATTAAGCGCTCCATTCTCTATACGCCAAAACTTATCTCCTAAATCATGCTTTCCACTACGCTTAATAGTATTACCATTGAAATACTTACGCGCTACAGGTGCCATTAAGATAGGATTAACCTCCATAGCACGCGCCTCATCTATATATTTGCGTAGGAATGCCTTGTAGGTAGTTTGCGGATGTGTACCACGCATGTCCGTCTCTGCTGCTTGCCCGATGGAAGCATAGTAAGCATTGAGTGTATCCACATCCATACCATTATTTTTCTCATCATTATGGGCAAATTGAATGATGAGATAATCGCCTGCTTGCAGTTGTTTGGTAACAGTGCCCCATTGCGCAGCCCCTGTATAGAAAGTGCGGGTAGAGCATCCTGATTTACCACGATTATTAACTTCTACGAACTGATTATCGAAGAAAGCACCGAGATAGGTAGCCCAGCCACGCTTATCCGTAGCAGACTCATCATAATTCTCCATCGTGGAGTCTCCAATAGTATGAACTGTCACCTTCGCGAAAGACGGTGCGACACAAAGAAATAGCACTAATAATAGAGCAAGTGTTTTTTTCATGGCATTAGATATTTGTATGTAAAATAAAGATTATTCCTTATCCTTTAAGAAAAGAGTTTCTACTACATTGATAACATGATCAGCCAGTTTCTCACAATGATTGATAAAGTCCATATAGAAGACACCTAATTGATAGCTATATTTACCTGTTTCTATATCCTTCAAATTAGCATCCCTTAATACAGAGCGATAGTCATTGATTTTTTGCTCTAATTCATAGTATGGAGCCATTTGCTCAAAGACTAATTGGTTATTATCCTCAAGTGCCTTTTTCATATTAGCCACGCATTGCTGTACATAGGATAACATCTGCTCAATTCGTTCTTTTTGCTCTCCGGTAAATTCCTCCTTGTAGTTCTCGCGTTTGCGCGCAAAAGTGCGACCGAGATGGAAGCAGTCATCACCGATAGACTCTAACTCATCTACCTGACGAAGCATGGCTGTTATCTTCGATTTTGACTCATTAGACAATCGTCCCTCAGCCACACGCTGCAAATATTTGGCAATCTCCACCTCCATATTATCCGTAATTCCTTCATATTTTGTAATTCGCGCGTACACTTCATTAAAGGTCTCCTCCTCTTTTGCTTGGAAGAGTTCTCGTACCATATCCACCATTTTCTCACAACGCGAAGCGAAGACATCAATTTCTTTCTTAGCCTGATAAAGGCTCAACTCTGCTGTAGAAAGCATTCCCTCTGAGATAAAGACAAGACGTTTCTCTTCCTTCTCTCCATTATCGGGCATGAGTTTAAGAATAAGTTTCTCTATCTGAGCCACGAAGCCTATCATTACCAATGTATTGAACAAGTTAAAACAGGTATGAAAGATAGATAGTAGATACATATTAGATGAATTCTCACCGAAGATAACATGATCTAACCATTCTGTCGCACGAATGGACAACGGGAAAATACACAATATAATGACTACTCCGAATACATTAAAGAGTGTGTGCGCCAAGGCTGCGCGTTTCGCCTGCATATTACCTGCCAGAGAAGCCAACAAAGCTGTGATGGTTGTTCCTATATTCTGTCCCATAGCCAATGCCGCAGCCTGTGCAAGGCCAAAGCCAGGGATATTCATATCAAACAACATGAGCGTAATAGCCATTGATGCCGAAGAAGACTGCATAGCCATTGTCAGTATCATACCAGCAAAAAGGAACAAAGGTATAGCCCACCATGCATTCACATCAATATGGGTAAGCCACTCGCCCATCAGGGTACCGATATTTAAAGCCTCTGCTGCGTCGGACAACAAATTCAAGCCCATAAAAAGCAATGCAAACCCGATAATACACTCCGCAAGGTTTTTCCATTTGCCTTTGCCCATAAAAAGCAGAGGCGCAGCTACAGCCATTAAAGGCAAAGAGAATGCTGCTATATCCATCTTAAAGCCAACAAAGGCTACAATCCATGCCGTCACTGTAGTTCCGATATTGGCTCCCATAATAACACCAATAGCCTGACGAAGACTCATCAAGCCAGCATTTACGAAGGATACAACCATCACTGTAGTAGCCGAGGAGGACTGTATGACAGCCGTCACACCCATGCCTGTTACCACTCCAGCAAAGCGGTTAGATGTCATACTTGCAAGCACACCACGGAGACGATCTCCGGCTGTTTTCTCAAGGCCCTCTGACATAATCTTCATTCCGTACAAGAAAATGCCTAAAGCACCAACAAAAGATAAAATGTGTAAAAACATATAATATGATTGAGTATTGATAAAATCAGATCGGTTTTGCCAAATTCGGGCACAAAGGTACAACAAAAAAATGACATATGCAAGCATATGCCATTCTTTTTTTATAAACAAATTAAAACTCTATTTAATTATGCGTTTACTTTAGCCATGTGAGCGATGAGGTCAAGCACTTTGTTAGAGTAACCAATCTCATTGTCATACCAGCTAACAACTTTTACGAATGTGTCAGTCAACGCGATACCAGCCTTAGCATCGAAAATAGATGTAAGTGTGCATCCTAAGAAGTCACTTGAAACAACTGCGTCCTCAGTGTAACCAAGTACTCCCTTGAGTTCACCTTCGCTTGCCTCTTTCATAGCAGCGCAGATCTCAGCATAAGTAGCTGGTTTAGCCAAGTTAACAGTTAAGTCAACAACAGAAACATCCAAAGTAGGAACACGCATAGCCATACCTGTCAATTTGCCGTTGAGTTCAGGAATAACTTTACCTACAGCCTTAGCAGCGCCAGTAGAAGAAGGGATAATATTACCAGAAGCTGCGCGTCCACCACGCCAGTCTTTTACAGAAGGACCGTCAACAGTCTTCTGAGTAGCGGTAGTAGAGTGAACAGTAGTCATCAAACCGTCTGTGATACCCCATTTATCATTGAGAACCTTAGCGATCGGAGCCAAGCAGTTAGTAGTACAAGAAGCGTTAGAAACGAATTGTGTACCCTTTACATAGCTCTTCTCGTTTACACCACAAACGAACATAGGAGTGTCATCCTTAGAAGGAGCTGACATAACAACATATTTAGCTCCTGCCTCGAGGTGAGCTTGTGCTTTGTCTTTTGAGAGGAACAAACCTGTAGATTCAACTACATACTCAGCACCTACCTCATCCCATTTCAAGTCAGCTGGGTTGCGCTCTGCAGTTACGCGGATTACCTTACCATTAACGATGAGTTTGCTATTCTCTACATCTGCCTCGATTGTACCATCAAAGATACCGTGCATTGTATCATACTTGAGCATGTAAGCCAAGTAATCAACTGGGCAAAGATCGTTAATACCTACGATCTCAATGTCTGTACGAGTCTGCGCTGCGCGGAAAACGAAGCGACCGATACGGCCGAAGCCGTTAATACCTACTTTTGTCATAATAGTGTTTTTATTTAAGTGTTAATTAATTAAGTGTTTCTTCTATTTCTAAAACCGGGCACAAAATTAGTATTTTTTCAGCACATACGAAAATAATTCGTAAAAAAACTGCAAATTGTTAATCATATTTATCAAAAAACATGTATTTTTATCCTCTTCCACTTCTATTTTCGTCCAAAATCAGCTGGTATCTCTCCCCATCGCTTGGTATCCCATTTATATATCGGCGTGGTATATGTATTATCATGCAACCACTGCTCTGCCTTGCGCACCATAAGAAAAAGGTCTTGATTGGTGTTATTCCATTCTATATTTGTATTCACTCTCCCTTTCTTCAGCCAAGCGAGTGCCGTTCTACTATCTGTGTATAACGCCCACGGCAAGTTATGTTGCTTAAGGTAAGCCAAACCTAAGACAAGAGCCAAAAACTCTCCTATATTGTTCGTTCCCTCTAAAAAAGGTCCTCGATGAAACACCTCATTTCCTGTATCAGCTATCACGGCCCTGAACTCCATTACGCCTGGATTGCCGCTACATGCAGCATCCACAGCCAATGCTGGGAGTATTGGAGCAGACAGACCTTCCGTCAAAAGCGATGTAGGTCTCATACTAGATAAAGATTGTTTGCAACCTGCAGGCTTACGCTGCACATATATTTCCGGTGCAGACACAAAAGCTTTCTCCGCTTCTTCCTTGGTAGCAAAGCCTTTATAAATTGCCCCTTTCTGCCCTTTAACTTGCGCCTCGCAAGTATCCCAATCGGTATAGACACCAGGTTGGAGTCCCTGCCAAACGACATAATATGCACATTTCTTCTTTGTCATTCTTAAACGCAAGCGGGTAAAATTAAGTTTACTATAGTAGTCCCTTTGGGAATCGAACCCAAATCTGAGCTTTAGGAGAGCCCTGTTCTATCCATTGAACTAAGAGACCAGTATTTTATCATTATCTACAATACGAAGGAAACTCACCGTAGAGTTCAAAAGTATAATTAAGAAAATCATTGACTGGCTTGGCTGCTACTGCCATATCTACCAGCGTATCCATCAACTCGGGTGAACTCATTTCCTCATCCTTTATCCTATGCGAAAAAGTATATGCTTTGCGTTTGAGCCAATTTGCATACCGACTATCTGGTTCAAAGCCCGACGGCACTCGCTTGAGCATATACTCTGCATCAAAATCTCCAAAGTAGCGTTTCCATGCCGGATGGGACATTATCTGCTCTAATTCGTCGCCATTGACCTCTATCTCCTTCCTCAGAGCTTTGAGCAATTCAGGTCCTGGATCCCATATACCACCGCCGAACATACATTGACCGGGCTGCACATGTACATAATAGCCTCCTCTCATAGATTTTTTGCCATATGTTTTAATCTGTCCCGGCACTCCAGATGCCACAAAGACACCAAACCACTCCTTGTATGGTTTCTTATTATGTGAGAAACGCACATCGCGGTAGATACGCCATATGCAATCTTTAGGTTGCAAGACCGCGAGAGAGGGATCCAAATCCGACAATCTGCTTATCAGTTCAGCAGAAAAAGACACAAAATGTCTGTTGCACTCTTGGTACCACTCTTTATTGGCAGTGAACCACTCACGGTTATTATTCTCCGCCAAAGCCGACAGGAAATGCAAAGACTCAGTCATTCTGTTGTTCTTTCAACAAAGTGATACATTTCTCCAAAGACTCCAACCAATGAGGGATGGATACGCCAAAGGTCTGTTTGTATTTCGACTTATCCAAAACACTGTAGTGTGGGCGTGGTGTCTTATAAGCATATTCTTCCGATAAAATCGGCACAATTCGACAATCTATGCCACCATAAAGATGATGAATAGCGAGCGTGAAGTCATACCATGAGCATACACCCTCGTTCGAAAAATGAAAGACGCCCGGTCTCCATACGGGAGACTGGATAATAGTGAAGATAGCTTGTGCCAAATCCGCTGCATAAGTAGGCGTTCCCACTTGATCAAAGACTACTCTAAGCTCCTGACGCTCTTGTCCTAAGCGAATCATCGTCTTCACAAAATTATTACCATAAGCAGAATAGAGCCAAGCTGTACGGATAATTACCGCCTCCGGACAGACAGCCAACAAGCGTTTTTCTCCCTCATACTTTGTATATCCATAGACAGTGCGCGGCGCCACTTGGTCCGTCTCACGGCAAGGTCTATGCTCCTCACCAGAAAAAACATAGTCCGTACTGACATGTACCACATGTACCCCTTGGCTACCAAGTACAGAGAGTGCTTCTGCATTAATTTTCAACGCATTAGATTCGTCTTCCTCTGCTTTATCCACATTTGTATATGCTGCACAGTTGACAATCAGGTCAATCGCATTCGCCGTCACATAATCAGCAACCATAGCACGCTGCGTAATATCCAAATCTTCTACATCCGTAAAAAAATAAGTGTGCTGCGGATAAGACTGGCTGAGCACACGCATTTCGTTACCCAACTGTCCGTTGCTACCTGTTACAAGTATATTCATAAATCTAAACTATAGTCTATAATCACCTTATCAAAACGGATTATCCAAGTTTCTAAGTAAAGGATGTTTGGTATCCTTTTCGCTTATAATGCGCAACTCCTCTGGTATTTGCCAATTAATAGCCAAATCAGGATCATGCAACAGAATACCTCCATCCGCCTCAGGATGATACAAGTTGTCACATTTATATGTAAAAATGGCTAGCTCGCTTAATACAGAGAAACCGTGTGCAAACCCGCGTGGAATAAAAAACTGACGCTTATTTTCCTCGCTCAACTCCACTCCATACCATTTGCCATAAGTAGGACTATCCTTACGTAAATCAACCGCTACATCCAATACACGACCTACTGTACAACACACCAACTTAGCTTGACTATAAGGTGGACGCTGAAAATGCAAACCGCGTACCACGCCATAGGACGAACATGACTGATTATCCTGCACAAAGACTGCGTCTATACCTACTTCATGGTAACGCTGCTCATTATAAGTTTCCACAAAATAACCGCGAGCATCGTTAAAGACGCGCGGTTCTATAACCAACAATCCCTCTATCGGAGTTTTAATTACATTCATAATCCACTACTACTATTCAAAATCGGCTGCAAAGGTAGCACTTTTTTTGCATATATGCAAGGAAAAACTGCACGAGTGCGTTTTTTTGGTTTTATTGTGTTGTTTTTACTATGCACTATGCTTTAATATTTGAGAAATTGCGCAATCTCATCATATGTAAATCCTCGCTGGAGCAAGAAACGACAAAGTTGCTCCTTAGTAACAGGTTGTCGTTGCTGTGCCACCTTTCGAAGGACAGACAAATAACGCGTTTGATTTATCTCTTTTAGTACTGCACTAATAATACTCTCCGGTATTTGCAAAGCCGACAATCCTGCGCGGATTTTCATTCTACCCCAATGCTGAATCTCCAATTTATCATGCACATACGCACGGCAAAAACGCTCGTCATTCAGAAAAGTATTTGCATACAAAGTTTCTACAATCTCATCGTTGATTTCATCTGGTGCTCCCCATTCATACAATTTTCTTCTAACCTCTGCTGCACAGTGTTCCGCACGAGCACAATACGCTTCGGCTTTATTCAGATAATCTTGCTTGGATAATTCTCGGTTTGCCATACATATCGTTTGTTAATTGCACATCTCTATATCCTTTTTTTATCAACATTTCTTGGATCTGCTGAGCAAAACGCTCATTGATCTCAAAAAAAAGATACTTTCCCCATCTTAAATCCGCTATCCTACGATAGAAAAGTAGTGGATCTTTATCGGGTACAAAAAGTGCAGTACCCGGTTCATATTCCAACACATTAGCACGCATATCCTTCTTCTCACTTTCGCAGATATAAGGAGGATTAGAAATCACTATATCATATTGGCATTTTTGCTCGTTGAAATCGGATAAAATATCCATTTTTTTAAAGTTCACCTCAACCCCGTTTCTCTCTGCATTCTTCTTCGCTACGACAAGTGCTTTTTCGGACACATCCACACCTGTCACTTGCCCAAATGGGAAGGCTTTTTTTAGTGCGATTGCAATGCAGCCCGAACCTGTACCCACATCGAGTATTTTTAGAGGTTCTTTGCTATTCCTAAAACGAGCTATCCGCTCTACCAATTCGGCTGTTTCCGGACGTGGAATGAGTGTATCGGGTGTAACAATCAAGTCTAATCCATTCCACATGGAATGCCCAAAAATATACTGAATTGGCTCAAAACGACGCAAACGATCAACTATTGCTTGCACATTTGGAATATTTTTTGTACCTTTGCAGCCTAAAAGGATTTCGTTATGTGAGAGTCCCATACTTTCCTCCACCACCCACCATGCCAAGGCTCGTGCCTCGTCTTCGGGATAGAGATCCTGCAACTGATAGGTAATATGACTGATTAACTCCTTCACATGAATACTATTTGGGGTGCAAAAGTACTATTTTTTTTTGAATTGTGCAAATTTCTACTATGAACTACGAAAAATATATACTCCGTTGCCTTGAATTAGCTCGTTTGAGCGAATATTATGTAGCCCCTAATCCCATGGTGGGTGCTGTTTTGGTCCGTAACAGCGACGAGTGCGTTCTCTCCGAAGGGTGGCACGAACAGTATGGTGCGGCGCACGCAGAAGTCAATTGTCTGCGCGCTGCAGAAAGACTGAGCGATCCTATTGATTACTCCCAGTGCACGCTTTTCGTCAATCTTGAGCCTTGCAGCCACTACGGAAAGACACCTCCTTGCGCAGAGTTAATCATCCAGAAAGGTATCGGACGAGTAGTGGTGGGTATGTTAGACCCCAATCCAATAGTAGCCGGTCAAGGTATTCGAATGCTTCAAGAAGCAGGAATTGAGGTAGTAATTGGTGTACATGAGAAAGAATGCCGTGAACTGAATAAACGCTTTGTCTGTTTACATGAAAAGAAGCGACCTTATGTCATTTTAAAATGGGCACAAACAGCAGACGGTTTTATAGATACGCATAGAAAAATAGGTAAAGGCACTAAGAACAACGCACATCTAAACGGTGCATTATCTATCTCCACTCCAGAAACAAAAAAGATTGTCCATCGCATGCGCGCGGAGAATATGGCTATCATGGTGGGCACACGCACCGTATTATTAGATAATCCTCGCCTGCTGAACACCCACTGGGAAGGTCGACACCCTATACGCATTACTCTAGATAGGCACAACATTCTGCCCACAGACAGCCGCATTTTCTCCGATGAATCCAAGACAATCGTTTATCGTGATCGGACTGACTGGCCTTTTATTCTAGAAGATTTAAGCAAATATAACATCCATTCCGTGCTGGTAGAAGGAGGGAGCCTTTTGCACGAGCATATTCTGCAAACAGAGCTGTGGGACGAGATACATATTGAAATAGCCCCCGAGATAGTTATAGGAGACGGGGTGAGAGCTCCGAGAATTACACTACCGAATATTTACGAAATGGTTGATGGACACCGATTGTACACGATTAAGTAAAAATATTTGCAAATATCAAATATTTGTTGTACCTTTGTGGCACTTTTTTACATAGGCAAATTATGATGAGAAACTATTACCTATCTTTATTAGTACCCGCAGTTATTGTACTAAGTGGCTGCAACGCTATAAACCGAAAATACCAGCAAGGTTCCGCCGTTGAAGTGAATGGTAAACATCTATACTACTCCACCCTTGATTCCCTTACTTTGGGTTTCAGTGGCGAAGATAGTATCCGTATTGCCAAACAATTCATCAGTCAATGGGCCAAAGATATTCTTATGTATGACAAGGCCAAAGCCCGCACTACCGCTAATATTGAGCGATTAGTAGAGGATTATCGTCGCGCGCTTTACGTGCACGCATACGAGGAATATCTTGTGGAACGATATATGCCCAAGGTTATTCTTGATTCCACTATTACTCATATATACGAACAATCCAATCAGTTTCTTTTAGATGAGAGTATTATCAAAGGCTTACTATTGGTTTATCCTAATGATGCACCTAAGACTCAACAGCTCAAGCAATGGACAAGCCGCATAGGTAACGGAGAGGCTATCACCGCCGAGGAGATGGATCAAATAGAAAAATATGCTTATCAGAACGCAAGCGGCTATGCACTTTTCACTGATAGATGGCTAACAACCTCCGACATTCTCAAGTATATTCCTATCGAGCGCGCAGATTTAGAAAAAGCTATCAGCAAACACAATCAAATAGAACTATCAGACTCCACTAAGACCTACCTGCTTCAACTGAATGCAAAATATTTGAAAGGCGAAAAGATGCCTCTCGAATATGCCGAGCCGGAAATAAAGAAACTTATTCTCAACCAAAGACAATACGAGTTCTTACAAAAAGAGCGCGAGCGAATATATAACGATGCTATCCAACAACAAAAAATCATCTTCTATGACAAATAAGTTAAGCGATATGAGCAACTCATACAAAACATTCATTCTTTTTGTTCTCATTTATCTCACCCTTCCCTTAGCAGCCCAGCGCAAAGGAGTAATAGACGAAGTCATCTGGGTAGTAGGAGACGAGGCTATTCTACTCAGCGAAGTAGAGGAGGAGCGTCTCCGCGCGCAATACGAGGGACAATCAATTAAAGGTGACCCTTATTGCGTCATCCCCGAGCAATTAGCTATTCAAAAACTTTTCCTACACCAAGCAGAATTAGACTCCATTGAGGCCAATGAGTCCAGTGTAAGCCACCAAGTGGACATGCGTATGAACTACTATATCAACCAGATAGGTTCAAAAGAGAAAATGGAGGAATATTTCCGCAAAACCAGCAGTGAGATACGCGAAGAGATGATGACAGCCGTGCGTAATCAAATGATTATCCAACAGATGCAGCAAAAACTGACGGAGAATATCAAACCTACTCCAGCCGAGATTCGTCGCTATTACTCTACTCTCCCTCTTGACTCCATTCCTATGATGCCGGCACAAGTGGAAGTACAGATCCTCAGTTTCGAACCTACCGTACCTATTGAAGAGACAGAACGTATCAAGCAGCGTTTACGTGAGTTCTCCGAACGAATCCAGTCTGGGACTGCTGATTTCAGTATGTTAGCACGTCTCTATTCTGAGGACACAGAGAGTGCTAAACGAGGAGGAGAATTAGGTTTTGTCGGCAAAGGTCAGTTAGTCGCCGAGTTTGCCGATGTTGCTTTTAACCTAAACGACCCCAAGCGCGTATCTCGTATAGTCCACACCGAGTACGGATACCATATTATACAGCTTATTGAGAAGAAAGGTGAGCGTATCAACTGCCGTCATATTCTCCTTCGTCCACGCATCAGCACAACTGACAAGATTAACGCTATTGAACGATTAGATAGTATTCAAAAAGCGATCGCAAAAGGCGACATGCTGTTTGAGCATGCAGTTATTCAGTTCTCCGAAGACAAGAACACTATCATGAATGCTGGACTCATGATTAACCCCAACACTGGTGGAAGTCGCTTTGAGTATCAGGAATTGGCACCCGAAATAGCTAAGCAAATATACAACATGAAAGAAGGTGATGTATCCGCTCCTTTCGTAATGATGGACCCTCAGAAGAACAGAGAAGTGTGTGCCATTGTAAAATTAAAAAAGAAGACAGAAATACACCGTGCAAACTTGACTGATGATTTTCAGACAA
This sequence comes from Paludibacteraceae bacterium, assembly GCA_045589995.1. GTDB lineage: Bacteria > Bacteroidota > Bacteroidia > Bacteroidales > Paludibacteraceae > Colicola. The sequence goes on along the minus strand of JAZNQB010000131.1, from coordinate 14,780 downwards.
TTAAATCAATGTTAGAGCAAAAACTTAGTCAAGATTTCATACACAATTGGATTATCAACAAACAGAAAAATACATACATACAAATCTCTCCCGAATGGCAAGGATGTGAATTTGAATATTCCGGCTGGATACACTAACAGACCACATGACAGGGCGTACAATTTATATAAATGTCTGGACTTTGGTTCTATCTCTCTTTACTCTTGCAGCAGAGGGACAGACGATGGTATATTTAGAGCGTTCGGAGAGCCTCAGTTTTGATCAAGAGCGCATTCCAGACGCACAGATACTGCGTGGGAATGTGGTTTTCCGTCACGATAATGCTCTCATGTATTGCGATAGTGCATATTTCTATGAATATACAAATTCTTTAGATGCTTTCGGGCATGTGCGTTTTGTACAAGGAGACACCTTGCGCGGTTACGGAGATAAGTTATTCTACGATGGCAATACTAAGTTAGCACGCATGCGCAGAAATGTTCGATTAGTGCATGGAAGAGAAAACGAGAATCCCACTATCTTAACCACCGACAGTCTCAACTATAATAGACAATCAAACATCGCCTATTATTATACAGGTGGTACCATTCAAGACACGCTCAACACACTCACCTCCATTAGAGGAACCTATTCAGCTAATACCAAACAAGCCGTATTCAGTAAGCAAGTAGTACTCGTTAACAAGAAGTTTACCTTAAGGAGCGACACCTTGCTATACAACACTAAAAACAAGATTACCGATATTGTCAGCCCTACTGAGATTGTTTACGAAAAGGAAACCAACATTCACACTTCGCGAGGTTGGTATAACACAAACAATGAGCAGTCTATGCTTTTAGACCGGTCTATTATCAAACACACAGACGGACAGACTATAACTGGTGATACTATCTATTATGACAAACGCATAGGATTCGGGCAAATATTCGGACAAATGGAAATGTGCGATTCCACTCTACATGCTACCCTCTACGGCAACTATGGAGAAATATGGGAGACAGATAGTCGCGGATATGCCACCGATAGTGCTCTCATGATTGATTGGTCGGACTCTGCACACATAGCGTATATCCATGCTGACACACTCTTTACTGAGGAGTTACATTATTTAGATAGCGTGCGCATGGCAGACAGCACACAAATAGACAGCACTTACAGGCGCGTAAGAGCGCATCATGGAGTGCGCGTATACAGGGATGACATGCAAATGGTTTGCGATTCTTTGGTTTATCTTGGTAATGATTCAACTATTCATCTCTATACAAATCCTATTTGCTGGAGTGAGAACCAACAAATATCTGCAGATAGCATTGTTGTTTATATTGTAAACGGTACGGTGAATCATGCGATCGGGACCGGCAACGCTTTATGCGTAATGGAAGACTCTATTGACTATTATAATCAAATGAGTGGCAAAGAGATTACTGCTTACCTCCACGAAGGAGAAGTCTATATGGTAGATATGAGTGGCAATGCTCTCACCATCTATTTTCCAAAAGAAGAAGACGGTGAGTATATAGGCATGAATACTACTGAAAGCAGTTATATCCGTGTCTTCATAACCGAGCAAGAGATAGAACGCATTCGTTTCACAAAAGAGACAACAGGAATTCTTTATCCTATGGATCAGATACCTGATGCCGGCAATCGTTTATCACAATTCTTCTGGGCATACCCAGTGCGTCCTATAAATGCAGAAGATGTCTTTCGCCGTGTCCAGTGGAACAAAACGACACAAGAAACCACTATAGAAACAAATTGATAAACATATGAAGAAATTATTCTTAACACTTTTTATTACTTGCTGCATAGTCAGTGTTTTCGCAGCAGACAAACCGAATCAAGGAGTAGGTATTCAAATAGGTTGGGCGCAACCCATCCTTCGCCTTAACACCCCTAATCCTAACATTCCCAAAGACTCATTAGTCAACACAACTAAACTGAATGGTTTGAAAGTTGGAGTAGTATATGATGCTAGTTATATAGCCGGTTTCGGTAGTTCTATGGGTATTAACTACACTTTTGCTGCCAGTAGTTCTCCTTGGAAACAAGATGGAGAATACCTGTATCCACGCAGCCGTACCACTACTATATACAATGAGGTAGAAGTATTTGTGGACTGGCAATATAAATTTGAATTAGCCAAAGAGACTTATATCATACTCTATACGGGTCCATCCATTCAGTGCGGACTTGGTTTTACGGAGCGTACGACCACAGAAACGCAATCTTTCTCCGACGGTAACATTACTTCCACTTCTAACGATGAGAACCGCTACAACGGGCACGGAAATGAATGTATCAAGCGTCTCAATGTAACCTGGGGTGTAGGAGCCGGATTTCAGTATAAGCAGTATTTCCTACGCGGAGGATATGATTTCGGCATTCTCAATCCCTATAAGAATACGCAGTTTATTGACCAAACTGGTAATGTATATGATCGCTACACTCGCGGACGATTTGACCAATGGTCAATCAAAGTGGGTATGTATTTATGGTACGAGAAATAGAATAAACACTATACATTAAACACTAAACACTCAACTATTGTATTTATGATTTCCAAAGAAACGATTGACCGTATTTATAATGCGGCAAAAATAGAAGAAGTAGTTGGCGATTATGTATCATTACACAAACGCGGTGCTAACTTGATTGGTCTCTGTCCTTTCCACAATGAGAAGACAGGCTCTTTTACCGTCAGTCCGAGCAAAGGTATATACAAATGTTTCGGTTGCGGAGCCAGTGGACATGCGGTGGGCTTTATCATGGAGATAGAGCAATGCAGTTATGTTGATGCCCTCAAACAGTTAGGCAAAAAATATCACATTGAGGTAGAAGAGCGCATATTGACAGCTGAGGAGCAGCAGCGACAGGACAATCGTGAGTCTATGTTTATAGTGAATGAGTTTACCCACAAATGGTTTCAAGAACAATTATGGGACACTCAAGAAGGACAAGCTATCGGTCTTAGTTATTTCCGCGAGCGAGGACTACGCGACGACATAATTCGCAAATACCAACTAGGGTACTCTCCCGAGCGAGGCAACCCACTTGCCAAAGCACTTCAAGAGAAAGGGTTCAGCGAGGAGTTCATTGTTAATAATGTAGATACGAAAATAGGTGTGGGTGTAGTGGGCAAGAGTGAGGACGGCAGGCTCTATGACCGTTTCCGTGACCGTGTTATCTTCCCTATCTTTACAGTAAGCGGCAAGCCCGTAGCCTTCGCAGGGCGTATCCTCAAGCACAAAGACAATGTAGGCAAGTATGTAAACTCACCGGACTCTATTATTTACTCTAAAACAAACGAGTTATATGGTCTCTACCAAGCCAAGCAAACCATTGCTCGTACAGACATGTGTTATTTGGTAGAAGGACAGATGGATGTTATTTCCATGCATCAGACGGGTATTGAGAATGTAGTGGCCAGTGGTGGAACGGCGCTCACCAAGCCTCAAATACGGCTTATCAAACGCTTTACCAGTAATATCACCGTGCTATACGATGGTGACGCAGCAGGTATCCACGCCGCCCTACGAGGCATCAACATGTTTCTCGAAGAGGGTTTTAATGTCAAGGTTGTACTATTGCCAGACGGAGAGGATCCAGATAGTTTTGCACAGAGCCACGATGCCAGTGAGTTTATTCAATATATAGCGGATCACCAAACGGATTTTATTCAGTTCAAGACGGCGCTACTGAACAAAGAAGCTTCTAACGACCCGCACAAACGCTCCATGCTTATCAAAGATCTAACGGCCTCTATTGCTATCATCCCTGATATGATTACACGACAAGTGTATATCAAAGATTGCGCAGAGCGCTTGCATATCAGCGAAAAGATTCTCACAATAGATGTTATCAATATTAGAAAGAAAAATGCAGAGAACACAAAGGACAGAAACAGTTCAACTATTACTCCCGACTCACCTACAGAACAGTCAGAGAATTCCATAATAGAGACTCCACAGACGGATAATATACCGGAAATCAACAATATTAGTAAATCTTCTAATGACCCACTAGAGCAGAACTATTATAATCTCATGCAACTCATTGTGCGCTACGGAGATACTCCTGCTGAGATGGGAAATACCGAATATCCTATTGGTGAAATAATTATCAACACATTAAAAAACGATGGTATTGCTCCTACCAAACCCATCTACCAAAAGATAATAGATGAGTTCTCTGCGCATCATAAAGACGAAGGTTTTAAAGCGGAGACATTCTTTAAGTTTCATAAGGATGTAGAAATCAGTTCAGCGGCAGTCAATATGATTGTAGATCCTTACCAACTGAGTTCTCTCTATACCCACCAAGCAGAAGGGACCAATAATCTGACGGCAGAGAAAGGACATATAGGTGTAATAGCTGCACAATACTTATACGAGATTAAGTTGACTATTGTGAATATGCAGATTGAGCAAGTTAGCGCCCAACTCAAGGAAGCTCAGGCAGCCAATGATTGGGAGAGACAACGCACACTACTCGCCTATCAGCCCAAATTGATGGAGGTTAAGAGAGAAATCTGCAAACGATTGGGCAACCGCATTATTACAACATAAGGAAAATTTTGGCATATGCTTTTTCACGAAATAGCTTACGGACCTATACATAGCCGACGATTAGGCACCAGCCTTGGCATGGAGATTATGCCCCTTGAGCACAAATTATGCACCTTCGACTGCATATATTGTGAGTGCGGATGGAATCAGCCTATTATCCATCCCATTTTGCCTACACGCGATGAGATAAAAACTGCTTTAGAATCGAAACTATCTGCAATGGCAGTGAAAGGCGATGCACTTGATGTAATCACTTTCTCTGGTAATGGTGAGCCGACTCTACACCCCGATTTTCTGCCTATTATCCAAGATACTTGCGCATTGCGCGACCGCTATTATCCACAAGCGAAAGTCAGTGTATTGAGCAATTCCACACAGTTAGGCAGGGCAGAAATTAGGGAAGCACTTCGCTTGTGCGATAATCGCATTCTCAAACTTGATGCCGGCACTAACACTATGCTCAGACGCATTGACAAACCAGTCAATAAGCAACTCACGATAGACACTATTGTTGAGTGGTTGGCACAATGGAAGGGCGACTTTACACTGCAGACTTGTTTCCTGCGCGGCGAACATGGTGATCAAGTAATTGACAACACAACTTCCGAGGAATTGGAAGCATGGTATGCTATTGTTAGACAATTACGACCTAAACAGATTATGATCTATGTTATTGATCGTCAGACGCCAGAGGAAAGATTAGAGAAGATTTCGCGCGAGCGCATGGAGCAGATAGCGGCACCATTGATTGCTGAGGGTTTTGATGTTCTTATATCCGCCTAATTAGCACAGCCATGAAAATTCTCGTTGCACCTCTCAACTGGGGCTTAGGCCATGCCTCACGCTGTGTGCCTCTCATCAGTCAATGGTTAGAGGAGGGACACGAAGTTGTCTTAGGTGGAGACGGAGAAAGTTTGACTCTACTGCGGAAGCATTTTCCTCAATTACGCTATATCCCACTTGCGCCTCTTCGTCTGCGTTACAGCAAGGGTAAGCAACAAGTATGGGCGATACTCAAGCATATGCCCTGTCTTCTTCTTTGGGCATTTAAGGACCATTTACTTCTTCGTGCGGTGCTCCGTACTGAGTTTTTTGACCGCGTAGTGAGCGATAATCGTTTTGGATTGTATAATAAGATTACGGAGTGTATTTATATCACTCACCAACTGCATATCTTCCTACCCAAAGGTTGGCGTTGGGCTGAGCGTATTGCCTCTCTCTTACACGCACGCATATACGCGCGATATAATAAGGTGTGGGTGCCGGATTATGCTGAAAGGGTTCACAGCCTTGCCGATGAGCTCAGTCACACAGATAACAATGGCACTACTCCCGCTATTGAGTTTATCGGTCCACTAAGCCGGTTTAGTTCGGACTATATACAGAAGCATAGCCAAGCAGTACAACCTGATAATACTTACACGATTGTAGCCGTCTTGAGTGGATTAGAGCCCCAACGCACACTTTTAGAGCGAGAATTGATGAGCCGTTATCAAGGGACCGAAGAGCGCGTACTCATCGTACAGGGATTAGTGAACCGCCCTAACACGCGCATTAAGTATGCGAATATAACTACTGTCCCTCACATGTCAGACCGCGATTTAGCCTCAGCCTTGAGAGGAGCCAAACATATTATTGCGCGGTCCGGTTATTCTACTATCATGGATCTCCATGCACTCGGTTTGTTAAAGACCAAGGGTCAAGCAATCAAGACTAGCATAGAACTCATACCTACTCCCGGGCAGCCCGAACAGGAATATTTGGCTCAATTCCACACTTTTTCACACAAAATAACACTCAAGAGTTAAAAAAATGCAAAAATATTTGCGTATGTCAAAAAAAAGCAGTACTTTTGCACCCGCTTTTCGTCGGATAGCATAGTCATGCTTTTCTTGATGGAAGTATGATTTCCTAATTTACATGGAAATTATTTGGTGCCATCGTATATCGGTTAGTACTCAAGATTTTCATTCTTGCAAGGGGGGTTCGACTCCCCCTGGCACTACCAAAAAGACCTTCCCTAAAGTCAACATTCCAAGGCTAATCCTCTCAAGGCTTAGGAATATTACTAAAACCCGCTGTATAGAAGGCTTTGAGCCTAAGACAGCCACAAAAACAAACAATTAAGATGGCAAACCATAAATCATCTTTGAAGCGTATCCGCCAAACAGCAGCACGCAAAGCACACAATCACTACTATGCTAAAACCGCACGTAATGCTGTGCGCGATTTGCGTAAGACTACAGACAAGGTAGCAGCTGAGGCAGCTCTTCCAAAAGTAAGTTCTATGTTGGATAAATTGGCTAAGCGCAACATTATTCACGCTAATAAGGCAGCTAATCTCAAGTCTAAATTGGCTCGCTTTGTGAATAAAATGGCGTAACACCACGGCATTTAATACGCAAAGGTCAAAAGAAGAACCGCAATAGTGGTTCTTCTTTTTTTAGTTGTAATGGGTAATAATGAGTCTTATTCTATAGAAATTATTAGAATTATTGTTATTTTTTTGGTATAATCAAAAAAAAGTGCTACCTTTGCGGCATTATTTAATACTTTTATTAAGATGAAAGAGAATAATATTCCTATTGTTGACTGTCCGTATGGTGACTATATGATTGGTGATGCCAGTGGTAAGTTGATGAACGAGTATGGTCGTTATCCGTGTAAGATTAAGTGCGGTGTGTACGCATTATTGGTTCGCGGCACTGCGCATGCTACGATTAATGTAAATGAATACACTTTCAAGCAGAATGATGTTTTATTGTTAGAGCCCGGCAGTTTTCTACTCATTCATGAGTTTTCAGAGGATGCTTTAGTATACTGGATTGTTTTTGGCAGCAAGTTTTTGGAGAAACACACTTTTAACAATCGGATGTCTCTCACTTCGCTTCAATTGCACTCGCCTATTATCAGTGTAAGTGAGAATTATGCTAAAGTGCTCTGCTCTATGTATGATACCATTGTATTGGCGCTCAATGCCGAGCCTACGATGTTAGATAGCGAGAAAATGGTACATATTTTCAATCTGCTACAGACGAGTTATACCAACTATGCAAAAAAACAAGACGCTTACTTACTCAAGCCTCTTGACCGCAAGACGGAGATTTATCAAGATTATTGCCAGTTGGTACTGGCTCATTACCAAGAATGGCATCATGTTAATCAATACGCCGAGGCTATGCGGCTTACTCTGCCACACCTATGCTCTACCATCAAATCGGTGAGCAAGCGCACAGCGGGAGAAATTATTATTGAGGCTATACTCAATGACGCCAAATCTCAGCTCAAGATTACCAACCTGCAGATTAAGGAGATTGCTCACAACTTAGGTTTTGAGAATGTAGCGTTCTTCAACCGCTTCTTCAAGTCTCATGTAGGAGTCACGCCTAAAGTATTCCGCAGCAATTAGATAGTACGAATAACAAAGGACGCGAAAAAGCGTCCTTTATTATTATCTACTTTTGTACATTTCTTCATAGTATTTCTCATATTCACCTGAGGTGATACTATCGAGCCATTCTTGATTTTCCAAGTACCATTGCACTGTTTTTTCTATACCTTCTTCAAACTGCAGGCTTGGTTCCCATCCTAATTCTCGTTGCAGTTTGGTAGAGTCGATGGCGTAACGCATATCGTGTCCTGCGCGGTCTGTCACGTATGTAATGAGGTCCAAGTCGGCACCTTCCGGGCGACCAAGCAGACGGTCCACGGTAGCAATAATAGTCTTGATAATGTCTATATTCTTCCACTCGTTAAAGCCGCCAATGTTGTATGTTTCTGCGATAGTACCTTTATGGAAAATAATGTCAATAGCCCGTGCATGATCTACTACATATAGCCAATCTCGTACATTCTCTCCCTTGCCATATACAGGCAACGGTCTGCGATTACGAATATTATTGATAAAGAGGGGTATTAGTTTCTCGGGGAACTGGTAGGGTCCATAATTATTAGAACAATTGGTAACGATAGTCGGCATGCCATATGTATCATGGAAAGCGCGTACAAAATGGTCGCTGGAGGCCTTGGAAGCCGAGTATGGAGAGTGCGGGTTGTACTTAGTTGTCTCATAGAAGAAATCATCTCCATATGCCAAGTGGTGTTCTTCTGAAGATGCTTTGGTGGTGAATGGAGGTTTTATTCCTTCGGGGTGGTTCATCTGCAATGCTCCATAGACCTCATCGGTGGAAATATGATAAAAACGCTTACCTTCATACTTCTCCGGCAGCGCTTCCCAATATAGTTTTGCAGCCTGCAATAGACTGAGTGTACCCATCACATTTGTGCGTGCGAAAGTGAAAGGGTCTTTGATAGAGCGGTCCACATGGCTTTCTGCTGCCAAGTGGATGATACCCGTCACTTGTTCTTCCTGCATGAGTGCGTACATAGCGTCGAAGTCGCATATATCTGCGCGTACGAAACGGTAATTAGGTTGGTTCTCAATATCTTTGAGGTTAGCTAAGTTACCTGCATAAGTCAACTTATCCACATTGATAATTCTGTAATCGGGATATTTATTCACAAAGAGGCGAACCACATGGCTTCCGATAAATCCGGCACCGCCGGTAATGATAATTGATTTCATTCTTATATGATTTTTGATATTAGTCAATTTGGTTGAATCGGTGATTTGTTTTTATAATACAAACCTGATTTGTTTAAAATGGTAAGTGCGTGTTTGGTGATTTATATCCACCAGAACCAACTCTCCTTGCGGTGTTATGTCTTCTATGCGTGCCATGAACTGCGCCGGTGTATCAAGAGTAGCATTCATGGTGGGCTCCGTACTCACTTCTCTCTCCACGAAAGGCCAGAACCCTTTCCTACGATATAGGTAGGTTTTATATTCCTCCCACACATTGGACTGCAAGGTTTTTTGCACTTCATCGTATAAGCTTTGCATCAGTTCGTCTATATTATAATCTTTTCCTGTAATCTGCTTGAGCGATACCGGATTAGGAGCGTCGGATACAAATTCTGTCTGGTTTACATTCAGTCCTATACCAGCAATGGAGTATTTTATCTCGCTACCTATGATGGCATTTTCAATTAGTATCCCTGCTATTTTCTTATCTTGCCAATATATATCATTTGGCCACTTAATAGTGAAGTCTTCCCCCAACACTCTCCGTACAGCCACACTTACTGCCACATTCAAATAAAACAGGCTTGCTGTATCTATTCGTTGCTTTTCGATTAAGATGGAGCAAAGCAGATTTTTTTCTCTCTCACTCTCCCATCCGTTCCCTGCTTGGCCTCTACCGGCTGTCTGATAACCTGCTCGGACGAACGCAGGCGGTTCTCCCTTGGCTATCATTTCTCTAAGCATTGTATTAGTACTATTGGTTTGCGCTATATACATTGAGCAGGTAGTGCTGTATTATTTTTTGTATATTCCGTGCCTTGGTTGGTGCGGAATTGATGAGTATAGCAAAGACCCATGTCTCTCCATTGGGCATATCTATGTATCCCGCGAAGTTTTTCGTTCCTGCTATTGTACCGCTTTTGGCGCGTATTCGTCCTTCCAGTTTAGTCTGCGGGCATAGTGATTTGAGTGTGCCAGTCTGTCCGCTGACGGGCAGGGAAGCCATCCATGCTTCGGCATTTTTGCTGTGCGCCATGATAGTAAGCAGTTGCACTAATGCCCTGGCGCTTATAGCGTCCTGCGGTGCCAAGCCACATCCATCTTTGATGATAGAGTTTTGTATATTCACTCCTCTTCTTCTCCAATAATCGCGTATTATCTCTTGGCTATTATGCACTGTGCCGGGCAGCGTGTACTTAGTACCCAAATAGCGAAAGAGTGCCTCGGCATAGAGGTTATTGCTATTCACATTCGTCTCTTCTATTATCTCCGCCAAGGTGGATGAGTAATGGGTATAAAGTATCTGTCTTGGTGGTGTAAGAGGGTTATAATCGGCTTCATAACGCGCATCTTCTTTGACCTCTATTCCGCACTCCCTGAGTCTATCGGTTAGATGTTTCGCGAGTAGTAATCCCGGATTCGGCAAATCACCTTTCACACCGAAGACGCCGAGATTGGATGGTACTGCTCCTGTCAGGTAGCGTTCCCTGCTATAAGGTATTCCGCTCACAAAAGCGCCATCATAGGTTATATTTCCACAGCGAATACGATTGATGAAATATAGTCCCTCTACTTGTGGTTCGGTGCGTATCACTTTCGCTACTGAACCCGGTTCGCCACTCTGCAGCACTATATTCATCGTATTGCCATAATAATTGAGTGCGAATATACCTGGTGCGTAGTAGTTGCCTGCATCCTCGCATAGCCATCCCGGGTTTTGTGCGTCTCCGTCTAACATCGTCATATCCGCCACCACAGCACCGTTTATCGTTTTTATACCGGCTTTGCGTATAGCGTTTACCCATTGATAGATGAAAGCGGTCTTTCCTTTGAATCCCAATGAGGGGTCGCACGAGCCATGTATGTACAAGTTTCCGTGGAGCACCCCATTACTTATCTCACCTGTGTACTCCAGTGTGGTGGGGAACCGGAAATCCGCCCCCAGCATCTCCAGTGCAGCCCCTGTGGTGAGCAACTTCATCACACTGGCGGGCGGCACCACTTTGTCTGCTCGGTGCTCGGCAATCACCTCACCTGTACTCATATTTTGTATAAGTACGGACATGTTTGCCTGCCCCGTTACAGGGTGACCGGTTAGAAAAGTGACACTCAACAATATAGCCGCTAAAAAGGACATTTATGACTTCATATTTAAGATTTTAGATATTCATTCATTGCCGCAGCAGCTTTGCGTCCGTCAGCCATAGCGAGAATGACAGTTGCTCCTCCTCGTACGATGTCACCTCCCGCAAAGATGGTAGGTATAGCGGACTGCATTTGCTCGTTCACTACTATTGTTCCTTTGCGGCTTATCTCCAGTCCCGCAACTGAGGATGGGATTAGCGGGTTGGGTGACACACCTACTGAAACGATAACAAGATCCACCGGTATTGTTACTGTCTGTCCTTCCACTGGCACAGGGCTTCGTCTTCCGGATTCGTCTGGTTCGCCTAACTCCATCACTTGCAACACTGCTTCGCATACGCGTCCGTTCTCATCAGCATGGTACTCAATAGGGTTATGTAGTGTAAGAAACTCAATTCCCTCTTGCTTTGCATGGTGCACTTCCTCTACGCGCGCTGGCATTTCTTCCTCGCTTCGACGATAAACAATCATCGCCCGCTCAGCGCCCAAACGCTTAGCTGTGCGCAGTGCATCCATGGCTGTGTTACCGCCTCCTATAACTGCCACATTCTTGCCCGTTAACAAGGGTGTGTCTGTATCGGGATTAGAAGCGTCCATGAGGTTCACACGCGTGAGATACTCATTGCATGAGAGGACTCCGTTGAGGTTCTCACCTGGTATATTCATGAAGCGCGGCAGACCAGCTCCCGAGCCGACGAAGATACCTTTGAAACCTTTCTGCTGCAACTCATCCACACTAATTGTTTTACCAATGATAGTGTCAGTATGGAAGTGTACTCCCAAGGCGCGCAGTCCATCTATCTCTTTATCCACGATCCTATTCGGCAGACGGAACTCTGGTATTCCATATTTGAGCACTCCTCCTATCTCGTGCAGAGCTTCGAACACATGCACTTCATATCCATACTTCGCCATATCTCCAGCAAAAGTGAGTCCTGCAGGTCCAGACCCAACCACAGCGATTTTACCGTATTGGTTCTCTCCTTTTGCCGGTACGCTCTCTCCTGCATTATCTGCCACAAAGCGCTCGAGGTAACCAATTGCCACGGGTTGTTTTCCCATGCGCAAGTGAATGCACTTGGCTTCGCACTGCTTCTCTTGCGGACATACACGACCGCATACAGCAGGTAGTGATGAACTCTCTTTGATGATAGCGGCAGCACCGTCTATATCGCCTTGCTCAAGTGTCTTGATAAAAGCAGGTATGTTGATATTCACTGGACATCCTTGCACACAAGTAGGGTTTTTACAATTAAGGCAACGATGTGCTTCTGTGATAGCTTGTTCGAATGTCAGTCCTTGGTTCACTTCGTCACGCAGACTCTTTACACGCACTTCAGGTGCCAATTCCGGCATTTTCACTCGCGGGATAGCCACACGGTCCTTTGCAGTACCTGCAAAAGCCTCCACTCTTGTTTCACGCACCTGCATTACTGCTCCGTGGGTCCCAAGGTTTTCATGATTATCCGCACCTTTGTTAGTGGATAATCGTTCTATCGCATTTGTTTCTTCTGCTTTGTATGAACGCAAGCGGGTGAGCATCTCATCGAAGTCCACTTGGTGTGCATCAAACTCTGGTCCGTCCACACAGACGAACTTAGTCTTGCCTCCTACTGTTACTCGGCATGCTCCACACATACCCGTACCGTCCACCATAATGGTATTAAGAGATGCTTCGGTAGGAATATCATACTTCTTGGTGGTCAGCGCCACGAACTTCATCATTATTGCCGGACCTATCGTCACGCACTTATCTACTTGCTCTCGTTGTATGACTTGCTCCACCCCTACAGTCACCACCCCTTTCTGTCCCATCGAACCATCATCTGTCATGATAATCAGCTCGTCTGACCACTGTGCCAGTTGTTCCTTGAGTATAATCAGCTCTGCTGTGCGTGCCGCCAGCACAGTAATCACCTTGTTACCTGCTTTCTTGAGCGCCTCGGCAATAGGTAACATAGGCGCAGCTCCTACTCCACCGCAAGCACAGACGACAGTGCCGTAGTGCTCTATGCGTGTTGCTTTGCCTAATGGTCCAACCAAGTCGTACACTTTGTCTCCCGGATTGAGTGCTACAAGTTTACGAGACGACACACCTACTTGCTGCACTACCAGGGTGATAGTTCCTCGCTCTATATCCGCTCCCGCTATCGTTAATGGCATTCGCTCTGAGTGCGCATCCACACGCACCATAACGAAATGCCCTGCACGACGGCTACGAGCAATAAGAGGAGCTTCGATAACCAACTCTGCTACATTAGCAGAGAAAAAACGCTTACTGATAATTGTATTCATTGTATCCAAAACCTTTGCGACTGCAAAGGTAGTGTTTTTTTTTGACATACGCAAGCGTGTGCGTGTTTTTGTGCATAAATACGCCGAAAGGAGCACCGAAGTGCCCCTTTCGTTAGTAGTGAGTAAGACTTCTTTGTACTCCGTACTTGGTAGTTCGTTATTTCACTTCCACGCCTTGCATGGTGTAGGTTTTACCATTGCGGAGGATAAGAACTTGACCATCTTTTATCACCTTTGTACTTTGTACTTCGTCACTTTGTACATCTTCTATTCCTTCTGAAGAAATACATTCAATATACTTAAAATTACCCCATACTGCATCCTCCATATAGGCCTTTTTGCTTTCACATGGTACATACAAGAAGGCATTATAATGCGAGAAAGTATCTTCACCTCCTGTAGCAGGTGGCGTTGTTGCATAGCAATATACATCCACTAACTTATCGCAACCATTGAAAGCATACTCTCCAATCTCTGTCACGCTATTACCGATAGTCACAGAAGTTAAAGAAGAGCAACCTGAGAAAGTATAATTTTCAATACTTGTCACGCTGTTAGGGATAACTAAATCTTTCACTAATTCACCATTTAGATATAGATTATGGGCGGAAGATAGAGGATTAGCATTATAATTACCGAAACTGATTTTATACCAAGCAGCAAGGTCTGTTATGTGTACAGAGGTTAAAGAAGAGCAACCTTCGAAAGCACTACTTCCAATGCTTTTCACGCTGTTAGGGATAGTGACAGAGGTTAAAGATGAGCAACCAGAGAAAGCATTTTCTCCAATACTTATCACGCTATAGGTAGTTCCATTATAGGAAACTGAAGACGGGATAACCACCGAGCCGGAATATTTATTATCAATATCGCTAGAAGTGACGGCAGCGGTATAAATAAAACTCATAGGAGGAACAAAAGATGTATTAAAATTATAGTAAATACCATCAATTTCTGCATCGTATGCAAAAGCGGTACTCATGCTGGCTACCAGCGCAAGGAAAAAAGTAAAAAGTTTTTGTTTCATAATAATTGAGTTTTTATTGTTTGTTAAATTGTAATACCTTTGCCACATATAACACAGACAAAAACGGTGGTCTGCTAACAGTGTTCCGCTTTTTGTACATATACAAAAAAAGCGGGACTGCACTGTTGCTGTTCCGCTACACTGGCTCTGGTATTGCCTT
>JAZNQB010000130.1:0-10286 GCA_045589995.1 Paludibacteraceae bacterium | reverse complement strand
GTCTTGCGCGTGCCGAGGATGGGCATTGCAAGGGGGTGACCGTTAAAAACAAGACTCTCAAAATCGTCGTAAATCAGTTCGCTCGGTGAGTCGTTATAACTCTCAATCTCATCAAAAATGACGGTTCGCTCTTTGTCGGTTTCTTCTTTGCGGAAGGTGGGCTCAAGCACCATCTCTGCAATCAGGTGCAGTGTAGATTGAGCGTGTTCGGTGAGTGTAGCAGCATAGAAAGTGGTTTCTTCTTTGGTGGTGTAGGCATTTATCTCGCCGCCTATCCCTTCGATGGAGTGAATTATTTGCCGTGCGGAATGATGCTGCGTACCTTTGAAAACGCAATGCTCAATATAATGCGCCATACCATTTTCTTCGGGTGCCTCGTCGCGTGTACCCGCGCCCACCATTACACCCATGTATGCCACAGGTGAAGCGGTCCAGCGGTGCACTAATTTAATGCCGTTTGGTAGAATATGGTAAAAAATTTGCGTATTCTCTTGCATATGTGAAATTTTTTGTAGTAATTTCGGACTCCGCCTGCCTTATTGGCATTCCCCCGAAGCTACATTCGCAAAATTTTGCGAATAACAACCTTTTTGCAGAGCAAATAAACACTTATATGCAAGCATATGCGTTTTTTTTTGCAAAAATGTTGCACATTCAAATTTTTTGTTGTACCTTTGCACCCGATTTTGCGAGTTGGGTTGTGCGATACTCACTTGCGTTCGCATCGCGGCATTGGCGGAATTGGTAGACGCGCTAGACTTAGGATCTAGTTCCGAGAGGAGTGAAAGTTCGATTCTTTTATGCCGCACACGAGTCCTTCGGGGCTCGTTTTTTATGCTTTCTTGGCTTCTTGCCAAAGTGCTTCCATCTCGTCGAGTGTCATCTCTTGCAGCGATTTGCCTGCTTCTTTGGCGCGTTGCTCTACATAATTGAAGCGCTTGATGAACTTGATATTCGTTTGCTCCAAAGCGCTGTCGGGGCGTATCTTGTATAGGCGTGCGGCATTGATGAGAGAGAAGAGTAGATCACCAAACTCGGCTTCCATCGCTTGTTTATTCTGCTCACTGTCGAGCGCTGATGAGGCTATTTCTGCTTCGAACTCTGCTATCTCCTCTTTCACTTTGTCCCACACGTCTTCTTTGTTCTCCCAATCGAAGCCCACATTCGCCACTTTGTCTTGTATGCGGTATGCTTTGACGAGCGAAGGCAGACTATCGGGTATTCCGCTGAGGACGGTTTTATTGCCGCCTTTCTCTTTGAGTTTCACTTGTTCCCAGAGTTGGCTCACCTCGTCGGGCTTAAGTCCGCTCACATGCTGACCATCGGCATCTTCGCCTTTGAAAACATGCGGATGTCTATAAATCAACTTGTCGCATAGCTTGTTGCATACATCGGCGATATCGAAGTCGTTTGTCTCGCTGCCCATCTTGGCGTAGAAAACAACATGTAGCAGCACATCTCCCACTTCTTTGCTTATCTCCGTCATGTCTTTTTTGCTGATGGCGGATGCGAGTTCGAATGCTTCCTCGATGGTGTTTTCTCTGAGGCTCTCGAATGTTTGTTTCTTATCCCATGGACATTGTACGCGCAGCACATCCATGATATCTAATAGCCGTTCAAAGGCGGCTAATTGTTCTTGTCTTGTATGCATAATTTTATAACTTTATACTCACTACTCTTCAAAGTTGTGCATGGTCAGCTGTCCTCTCGTATCTAACTTGGCATAGGTCCATTGTTGGAAGCAGTCGCCGAGAATAATCACGCGGCTATTCGATGTGATCTGTAGGTCGAGCTCTATATGTCTGTGTCCGAAAATATAGTAATCGCGGTGGTACCCGTCGTATTCCTGTTCCTTGGCATAGAGCACTAATTCTTCGTTCTCCTCACCTTTGTAGGGACATGGATTGGCTATCTCTTTGAGTCGGCTGCGTTTGGCCCAACTATAACCGAATTTATTTCCCCATGCGGGGGGTAGGCATCGGAAGCAGAATTGCAGCGCAGGCGAGCGGAAGAGTTCACGCAGACGCATAAATCGTCTGATGCGCCGTCTGTTCTCTTTGGTGCGCAGAGTGGATGTCTCACCTTTAGCGGGTTCTCTATCCCAGTTGTTTGGAAGAATACCGTCCCCATGTGCGAGGTGGAGTGTTTTGCCGTACCGAATGATGGTGCAAGGAGAATGATGTATTTCCGCACCGCATAATTTCTCAATACCGCCGAAAGTCCATAGATCGTGATTACCTGTGAAAAAATGCACATGAATACCGGCGCGTTCCATCTTGCGTATTTGTCTAAAGAAAGGAGTGTATTGTTTCTTACTCTTGTCGCGAACAAAATACTCCATCCAAAAGTCAAACATATCGCCGAGCATATAGACCGAGCTGGCATCTTTACTTATCTCCTCTAATAGTCTGATGAGTTTGCTTTGGTTGAGCCAAGGTTTCTCTAATGCCAGACTACCTAAATGTGCGTCGCTTAGAAAATATATCATGGGTAATGAGTTAACGAATTAACGAGTTAATGTTTAACGAATTAATGTTTAACGAGTTAGTGAATTAACGAGTTAGTGAATGAATTACATGAAGCCGAGTTCTAATTTAGCCTCTTCTGACATCATGTCTTTGGTCCACTCGGGTTCGAAGACAATAGTGACATTCACATCTTTAATGCCCTCTATTGAACCCACTTTCTGCCGAATATCTTCTACAATGAAATCGCTCGCAGGGCAGGATGGAGCGGTGAGCGTCATTGTCACTTCGCATACTCCATCATCTTTTAGCTCAATGCCATAGATAAGTCCAAGATCGTAAATATTGACGGGTATTTCCGGGTCAAATACGGTCTTGAGCATCTTGAGGATTTCTTCTTCTTTTTCTAAAAACTCATTCATAGCGTAAAATTTCGTGCAAAGGTACACAAAAAAAATGACACATGCAAATTTGTGTCATTTTTTTGTGGTCTTAGAGTAGTTCTACGGAGCGATTGACGAATTTGGCGAGGGCCTCACCTTTGAGTTGTCCGCTTGCCAAGAGTGCGATGTCAATCAGTTGTTTGATGCGTTCATCTTCGCCGTCTAAGGTATAAACGGTCTTGATGACGGTCTCTTTGGTGCTTGGTGCATCGCCTTCGCCTTTCTTCTCCACTTCTTCTTGCACCTCTTCGCTCTTCTGCTTGCCCACTAACTCTTGAATGAGTGGGTGCGCGGTATTAAGAACGAGGTTGTATTGGTCTGGCATATTTCCGTAGAAAGACATACCTTGTTGGTGTGCGGACATCTCTTTCATGCGTCGCATAAACTCGTTCTGTGTCAAGAAGACTGGCAGTGCGTCTGCGGAAGCAGCTTCGCAGGTAACGAAATAGCGTAATTTATCTTCGCTGCTTGGCAGTAAGTTCTCAAATGCTTTGCGCAAATCTTCTTTCTGTTCGTCAGAGTAATTATCTTTGGTGCTTTCTTCTTTGCGAATGATGTTTTCGATTGTGTCGCTGTCAATACGCACAAAGCGCAGTTTGTCTTCCGGGTTATTCTCTTTCTCCATGCTTTTCTGCTCTGCTTGGCTCATGATATGCACATCCAGTTCGCCGTCCATGAGCAGCACATCGTATCCTTTTGCTTTTGCACGCTCGATATAGGTGTAATGAGCATCAGGGTCGTTGGTATAGAGCAGTACGAGGTTACCATCTTTGTCGGTCTGTGCCTCTTTCACTTGCGCTATGTACTCGCTGAGCGTTGCGTATTTATTGTCAATACTCTTGTAGAGTGCAAAGCCGGCCGCTTTGTCATAGAATTTCTCGTCGGTGAGCATGCCGAACTGGATAAACATCTTGATATCGTCCCATTTCTTGGCGAACTCATCTTTGTCGGCTTTGTATAGTTCAGCGAGTTTATCTGCCACTTTCTTGGTGATGTATCCGCTAATCTTCTTCACATTATTATCGCTTTGTAAGTAGCTACGGCTCACATTGAGTGGGATGTCCGGACTATCAATCACACCGCGCAGAAGCGTCAAGTACTCAGGAACGATGTTCTCCACCTCGTCAGTTACATACACTTGGTTGCAATAGAGTTGAATCTTATTACGGTGTACATCGAGGTTGGTCTTTATTTTGGGGAAGTAGAGAATACCAGTCAGGTTGAATGGATAATCCACATTGAGGTGAATATGGAATAGCGGTTCGTCCATCTGAGTAGGATAAAGTTCGTGATAGAAAGTATCGTAATCCTCATCCTTTAGTTCTGATGGTTTGCGTGTCCATGCTGGAGTGGTGTTGTTGATGATGTTTTCTTCGTCCAGTTCTACTTGCTTGCCCTCTTTCCATTCTTTCTTCTTGCCAAAAGCAATCTCTACCGGCAGGAACTTGCAGTATTTCTTGAGCAATCCTTCGATAGTTGCTTCTTCGAGGTATTGGCTAAACTCATCGTCTATGTGCAGCACGATGTCTGTACCGCGCTCTGACTTGATGGTGTCCTCCATAGTGTATTCAGGATCGCCCGAACATGACCAATGAACGGCTTTAGCGTCCTCTTTGTAGCTCTGTGAGAAAATCTCCACTTTCTTGCTCACCATGAAAGCGGAGTAGAATCCGAGACCGAAATGACCGATGATAGCTTCGGCTTTGTCTTTGTATTGAGCCACGAACTCTTCTGCGCCGGAGAAAGCTATTTGATTGATGTATTTATCTACTTCCTCGGCTGTCATACCTATACCGTGGTCAGAGACGGTGAGTGTTTTCTTATCCTTATTTATTATTACGCGTACGCGCGTATCGCCCAATTCTCCTTTGAACTCACCTACGGAAGAGAGTGTTTTAAGTTTTTGTGTAGCATCCACAGCGTTGGAAATCAATTCGCGTAGGAAGATTTCGTGGTCTGAATACAAAAATTTCTTAATGACGGGGAATATATTATCTGATGTCACCCCAATATTACCTTTTGCCATATGTGTATGATGTTTAATGTTTAACGAGTTAATGAATTAATGAATGAATGTCTATTCTCTACTTTCAATTTTCGTGCCACACGCGCACAACTGCCATTTTGGCAGAATGCTCTACACCCTACACCTTACACCTTAGATAATTGCCTCAACTGTGTATAGGGGATAGTTGGTTATCCAATCTTGTTCTCGGTGTTTGGACATGGAGAAGCGCACACCACGCAGACCTTTGTTGTGCTCAACGAACCACTTCAAACTCTTGGCCTGCAGATTATCTTCTGCTTTTACCTCAACGGGCAATATATAATCTGCCTGTTGTATAAGAAAGTCTATTTCGCCTTGCGAGGTCTCTTGTGACCAGTAGTAAATGATGTTTTGCTGGTTATTCCGCAATTGTTGCATCACATATTGCTCAGTCAAAGCACCTTTGAACTCAGACATCATTTCGTTTTTCTGCAATAGTGCTTGTTCGGAAATCCCAGATAAAGCACCTAATAAACCGACATCTAATAGGTAGAGTTTGAATGCAGAGAAGTCTTCGTATGCAGATAATGGCAGTTTGGCTGTTTTAGTGCGATGCACTTTGTACACCAACCCTGCATCTTGTAGCCAGGATATGGCCATTTCAAAATCTTTGGCGCGTGCACCTTTCTTTAAGAAACCGTAGATGAATTTCTTGTTCTCTTTGGCTAATTGTCCGATAATACTTCGCCATACCATACGGATGCGTGGAACTTCGTTTATAGGTGCATGTTTAGAGAAGTCGCGATCGTAACTATCAAGTATGGCTTGCTGAATAGTTCGCACTTGCACAAAATCGCTATTTTGAATAAAGGCATTTACCACCTCGGGCATACCACCAATGTAGTAATATTTGCGTAGTAAGTCTTCTAATTGAGGTCCGTATGAAGTAATAAGGTCCCAATTTTGTTGTTTGACTTGTTTGATTAGCAATTCTTGTCCCATTGCTTCTGCAAATTCGCAAAACGAGAGCGGGTAGAGTGTCATAAAGTCCACTTTGCCAACAGGAAAACTATCATCACGGTGCATGGCTATTCCTAAAAGTGAGCCAGCAGCAATAATAGGTTGCTCAGGACGTAGTTCGTAAAAATACTTGAGAGCAGTAACCCCGCGTTTCACTTCTTGAATTTCATCAAAAAGCAATAATGTGTTAGGAGTAATCGTCTCACGAGTGGCGATTTGCAACTCAAGCAGAATGCGATCAATATCAAAATCCTTCTCAAATAGATGTTCTAACAACTGGTTGTTCTCGAAGTTGATGTATATTGCGTGTTCGAAACATTCGTTTGCGAACTGCTTCATGAGCCATGTCTTGCCTACTTGCCGTGCTCCTTGCAGAATTAGGGGTTTGCGGTTTCGTTGGTCTTTCCATGCTTTTAGTTGATCAAGAGCATATCTTTTCATATTGCAATGATTATTAAGTGTTTCCGGCGGCAAAGATACTGCTTTTTTTTGAATTGTGCAAGAAAGTGCGCCTAAAAAGTGTGATATTTTACAAAAAGTGCGCCTAAAAAGTGTAATATTTTACAAAAAGTGCGCCTAAAAAGTGTAAAGTGTAGATGCGTCCTACACCCGTGCAGCGATTAGTGGTTAGAGGATTAGCGGTTAGGGATTAGGGATTAGCGGTTAGAGGCCCTAGTCCCCTAGTGTACTAGTATATCTGGTTTATCTAGTACGGCTATTCGGGCTAGTGTTACTAGAAAAATAATACTCACTACTCGATAATGTAAATTTTATCTTTGTTTATCGCCGCTGGTCGCATGTTTTTGGCTTTTTTTGTGAGCGTAAGCGTGTTTTTGTGAAGCGAGAGTAGGCTTTTAGGAATTTACCTCCTACGGAGATGAGGTGTAGCCGCAAGGGCTACCGTAAAGTGTACTTTAAAGAATAGCCGTTGAGGATACGACTCAAAAGCATGGTAGTGCTTATACATAAAAGACTACAATCGCTGAGTTTTTGATTAAATATACTTCGCTGCATCCGAAAATGCACCAATGCGACCAGAGGGATTTATCTAGGTTTATTTACCATTAAAATTGTTTTTTTATATTTTCATCCTATTTTTAATATTTTTGTCAAAACTAATAATTGAAAATTAACAATCATTATGAAAAAATATAATCAACCTCAAACAGAAATCGTTAGCGTAGAATTGGCTAACATGATTTTAAGTGGTAGTGTGGGAAATGTAGACCTAATTGGTGGTGGCGGTGGAGGAGTAGATCCAGACTAACTTTTCTGCTTTTAGTTTTCCACTCATTTATTACAAACAACAATCCGCGGTGTGAGCTGCGGATTGCTGTTTTATGGTAAATGTATATCAGTTGTGTATCGCTAACTAAAAAAAATCCTACCTTTGTTCCCTCTAATTCTGCTATCAATCTCGATAGATACACGATAGATACACGATAGATATACAATAGATACACGATAGATATACATAATATTATCCTGTCTTTCTGCTATGATCACCTTGAAGTGTACCTCATTTTTCGTGTAGAGTACAGCACTTTTTATAGAAAACGCTTGCGTATGTCAAAAAAAAGCAGTACCTTTGCGGCGGATTTTGTGATTTTATAATGGGAAAACACAGCCGATAATGTGATTATTGTAAGCAAAAATACAACCGATAATGTGATTTGACATGCTTAAACGAAAGATTGACAGGTATTTAGTAGACTGGAAAAGTTCTATTGACAAGAAGCCACTCGTTGTGAAGGGTGCGCGTCAGATAGGCAAGACAGCTTCTATTCGCTATTTTGCACAAGGGAATTATGCTTATTTTATAGAGATTAATTTTGCCCTGCAGCCCAAGTACAAGAAGATTTTTGAAGAAGGATACGAGGTGAACTCCATTCTTAAGAATCTCTCTTTGCTTAATCCGTCTTTTACTTTTGTTCCTGGAGAGACACTTATCTTTTTTGATGAGTTGCAGGAGTGTCCTGATTGTGCAACTGCGCTCAAATCTTTTAAGCAAGACGGGCGCTATGATGTTATTTGTTCGGGGTCTCTTATGGGTCTGTATTATCAGCAGATAGAGTCTAATAGTGTCGGTTATAAGACTGATTATGAGATGCATTCGCTGGATTTTGAAGAGTTTCTATGGGCAAAAGGGTATAACGAAGCGCTCATTGATGACCTTTACCGGCACATGGTGGATGTGCAACCGCTTTCCGGCATGGAGATGGATGTTCTTTCGGCTCATTTTCGTGATTATATGATTTTGGGTGGCATGCCGGAAGTTGTCAATCGCTATGTGGAGACGGGGCAGTTCAGCGGTTTATTGCAACTACAGCGCCAGTTGCTGCTTGATTATGAGGAAGATATTACCAAATATGCGTCGGGTTTTGATAAGGCAAAAATTTTGGCTATCTATCGTCATGTGTCTGCTTTCTTGGCGATGGATAATAAGCGTTTTCAGGTTACCAAAGTGGCTAAGGGTGCAAGAAACAGGGAGTATGTGGGCGCGGTAGAATGGTTGGCTAATGCGGGGATAGTCAATGTGTGCTACTGTATGCATACGCCGTCCTTGCCGATCAAGGGCAATTATGATGCCAAACTCTATAAATTGTATTTCCGTGATACAGGACTGCTTATTGCTTCCTTGGATGAGGAAGCGCAAGAAGATTTGCGTGGTAATCGTAATTTTGGAACATACAAAGGGGCTATTTATGAGAATATAGTTGCGGACATGTTGGTTAAACAGGGGTATGGTTTGTATTATTATCGCAGCGATTCGCCGAGTATAGAGATGGACTTTTTTGTGCGCGATGCCCATTCGTTGGTGCCGGTAGAAGTGAAAGCAAAGGACAATGCAACAGCTTCGCTAAACCAACTGATTAGAAGCGATAGTGAGAAATATGAGGATGTAAAGTACGGAATTAAATTGTGCAACAAGAATATAGGTTTCAATGGGCAATTTTATACCTTCCCCTATTTTCTGGCTTTCTTACTACGCCGTTTCCTCAAAAAATAATGCATTGCACTTCAAAAAACATATTCTTCTCACCCGAAAAAACTGATTGGCTGTATGACACACCTTGTTTTCACATATTGTAAAAGAGCACTACTCTGTGTTTTCTTTGCGGCTTTCGCTTTGCTCTCTGTAGGGCAGGAGCAGCCAGAATTGGAGCCAAATACACAGATGGGATTTAATGATAATATCAACCGATTAGCGGATGATTTTGTGGATGTGTATGTTGTTGTATCTACTCCCGGAGATGTATTGTATAGTATATTAGGTCATGCTGCTTTGTATTTAGTTTGTGATACATTTGACTTAGAATATATCTATTCTTATGAAAGCGAATCGGTACAAGGAAAGGTATTTCGCTTTCTGCTCAACGACCTCAAAATGGGCATGACAGCCATACCGATGAAAGACTATTTGGCGCCTTACATAGACGAAGGAAGAGGTGTGTGCGGCTATAAACTGAATCTACCTCCGGAAGTAGAAATAGAGTTATGGAGAGTTTTAGATACTCGATTAGAAGAAGGGATAGAGCTGCAATACGATTATATCAAACGCGGATGTGCCATCTCCATTGTGGATAATATACAAGAAGCCATTCGAAGCGCAAACCAACAATACGGCACTACATACCAAATAGACTATGCTCCATGGGGAAGCGAGTTTGATAGAACACTACGAGAAATCTGTTATGACAATTCTCCAAATGGATGGGAGCGTTTCTATTGCATAACCTTAGTGGGTGGACAGGTGGATAATCCCAATCTGCCCAAAGAAGAAAAACTCATCTGTCCTAATGAATTAGTAGCTACTTGGCAGCAAGCTAAAATAAATAATAACGCACTCTTGTCATCTGACAAAATCACATTCTTGTCGGCACAAAAGGAATACAAGACGGAACCGTTTACACCATTGTATGCATCCATCCTACTGCTATTGCTCTCGCTGCTCAATTTAGCATGGCGAAGACCTTATTTTGATTGGTTGCTATTAGCAATCCAAACACTTTTGGGAATACTGATGGTATGGCTACTTTTCTCGCCTCTACCGGGGTCGGAATGGAGTTGGCTAATTATTGTCTTTAATCCATTGCCATTAGTATTTTGGAAATGGAGACGACACTGGAGTATGTGGTATATACTCATAATTGTAGTGTGGTGTATGGGCATGCTGCTTGCGCCACATAGACTAGTGGAATATGCGCATATTTTCTTGGCGCTTTCTTTTGCGCTTGTCTTGTTCAAACAACACCGTTCTAACCTCTAATAGCGCAGCGGTCTAAAATGGTACTCCGTACTCTGTACTAATATTAACGAGGACTGCTAGTGTAAGCGATAGTCCGAGTTAAGAGCGGAGGCATTAGGAGC
>JAZNQB010000129.1:0-12369 GCA_045589995.1 Paludibacteraceae bacterium | reverse complement strand
ATAGCAACATGGCAAGACCAGTATTTGAAGACCCCGGCCGTGAGTTGCACGGCGCGTACACCAAAGGCGGCTCCATCAGCCGCCGCAAAACCTATCGTGACTCCAAAGGCCGCATCAAAGGTCATATTGCTAAACATAGTTGGCAAAAAGGGCATTTTTGACCATTTTATGCATTTTGTGCATTTATTGCCGCATACTATTTGTGTACTTTTTTGGACACTTCAAAAATACCTACTCTACTGAATATCAGCAATATGTGTTTTAATAGTCCGTACTTTTCTGCGTTGTTGCGTCTGCACATGCATGTACATATAAAAAAATGTTAGTATCTTTGCGCAGTTTTTATGCAACTTTTTGTTGCTTATTTTACATCAAAGAACACCTTTTTAAATTCCGACAACTAGTTATTTTAATATTTACAATCATGAAAAAACTTTTTATGGCAGCTCTATTATGCTGCACAACAATTTTCGCTTTTGCTGAGGCAGGACCTATTTGTGATGCCCTTTTGGGTAATGCTGATGCTGCTACCGGCCAATATGTGCCTGCTCGCGTTAAATGGACAACCGATGCGGATGGTAACGTAGATATCACCATCTTGCCATTTAGCAAGGCAGAAGAAACAACCGATAAACCTACTGCATGGCGTGGTCGTGGTGTAGCAAATGACCTCACCGCTGCGAAAGGATGGGAAATGACTATTGATGGCGTTGCTTATAGAGTAGAGGATTATTTCGAGAAGAATTATACTCAAAAAAATAACCAAGCTCAAGCTCCTAATGTATATCAATTGAAGATTAAAGAGGGCAAGAAAGCCGAGTTGGCAGGCAAAACAGTGGTTATCAAGAAGACCACAGCAGGTGACAATATCTGTTGGTGGACTCCACGTGGCAATAATGCATTTAGCAAATATAACTTTGAATACCTTTATGGTTCTATTTGCGAAGATGCTACATTAGCTGCTCCTACTAATGTATCTATCACTGGCAATATCCTTACTTTTGATGCAGTAACGGGTGCGGACGCTTATGCAGCGAATATCTATTTCAATGGTGAGATGATTAAGTCTATCACTGTTACCTCTGGTGTGGAATTGACCCGTTTGATGAATACCGGTGCTACTTTTGAAGTGAAGGTAGTAGCGAAATCTGGTGCTGTAGAGTCGGAGGAGTCTGCCGCAGCGGATTGGGTAGTAGCAGACGAACCACTAACTATTGGATCATCTGAGTATTGCGATTTTGTTATTGGAAACAACGACAACGAACGAGCAGCCATGACTTGGCAAACCGATGCGGAAGGAAACATCAATATTACCATCTCTGGTGACGGTGCTACTTGGCGCGGTACGGCATTCAAAGGTACCACGTATTTCTGGGTAGGCGAGTGCCCTGCTTCTGCATTCTTCGAAGAGGAATACACACCAGAAAGTGCTGTTTATACCCTCAAACTCAAAGATGCTACCAAGAAACCTGTTGTAGGTGAAACAATTCAGTTCAAAGGTACTTATCAATGGAAGACCGCTACTGGAGGTAATGCCTATGCAGAGGATGTGACCTTCACCTATACTTATGGTTCTGCTTGTGCAGGATTGGCTGCTCCTACCAATGTGAGTGTAGATGCTAATGGTGTATTGACTTTCGATGCGGTAACAGGTGCAAATAATTACGTAGCTACTGTTTACAGCAATAACTATCCTGTAGCTATCTATAATGGTATTACTTCTGGAAGCACCCTTTCTTATCAAGCTATTGTATCTGGCACCTATAATGTGACAGTATATGCGCAAGGTGAGGGTGCGTTGGATTCTGACGAGTCTGTACCATTCGCTTGGGTATTGACAGGTACACCTTGGACACCAGAGAAATCTACTGTTTGCGGTGTGCAATATGCAACGGATACTTACGAAGGTAATCCTTATTTGATAGAAGATTCATACATGGAAATCAGCATGTATACACGCAACGATAGTATCATCGTAGCTATCTTACCTGTATTGGATTTGGACCTTGTTACTTTCCGTACCAATGATGCATTAGGTATCGCTTCTTTCACTACCTATGGTGCTCCTCTTTCTAATTACTTCACCACCAATAGCAAAGGTGGCGAGTTGTATTATGTCTTAGTTCCTAAGGCTGGGGTATCTTTGCCACACGGAACGGTTATCACATACAATGGTACGCTCAAATGGGCTACTTTGGCTAACCCTAACAGCTATAAGAATAATGTGACCTTCACATATGTATATGGTTCTGCTTGCGAGGAAGTGAATAACGATCCTACTGGCATTGGCGAAGTACAAGGTAACAATGTACAAAGTACTAAGGTGCTCATGGATGGCAACCTGTATATTATAGTAGGTGAGCAGATGTATGATGCTCAAGGACGTGAAATAGTACGATAATGAAACGTTTTTGGATGATACTATGCGCTGTGGCGATCACTTTATCGCTCAGTGCACAGACTCCACCCGTTCGCGAGAAGATTATGCTCTTTGAGCGAAATACATGGAATGCGGAGGATGCTACGGATTCAATTCCTGGTTACGAGCGTTCAATGCACCATGTGGAGAAAACAGTTTTTGTTCCTTCCTCTTGGAAAGGCAGTGATATCACCTTTGTTTCTTTGGGCGCCAACCAAGAAGTGACGCTTTATGTCAATGGTACGCGCGTGGGATACCATGCTGGAGGCTATACGGCCTTCAGTATGGATGTCACACCCTATATTGTAGCGGGTCAGGATAATACTATTGCTGCGGATATCACCAATGCGCATAATGCAGATATCCCACCGCTGAGTGCGGATTTCACTTTCTTCGGAGGATTCTATCGCGATAACTATTTATTGCGCACGAATAAGAAGCATTTCTCCACCACATATTTCGGTACGCAAGGTATTATTATTGATAATAATGCCGTTCGTCAATGTCCAAATGGTTGGAATGTGACGGCTCATTTGACCGGCACAGAAGGCGGCGAGAAAGTGCGTGTCTTTGTCAATGACCAATGGTATTCGGATACAAAAGTGAGCAAAGGTGCTACGCAATGTGCGTTGAGTGTGACGGTTAAAAAACCTCGTCTTTGGTCACCCGATGATGCTTATCTCTATACCTTGCGTTTCCAATTAGTGGATCGTCGCGGTAAGGTGTTAGACGAGATAGAGCAATGTTGCGGTTTGCGTTATTACCGATTCAATGAGGCTGGTTTATTTGAATTGAATGGTGAGGTGGTTCGCTTGATTGGAACCAATAGACACCAGTGTTATGCTGGCGTAGGTTATGCCACCCCTGACTCAATTCATAGACGCGATATGCTCGCCCTCAAGCAGATGGGTGGTAATTTCCTTCGCGTGAGTCATTATCCCCAAGACCCATTGGTGATGCATCTGTGTGACTCATTGGGTATTATTACCTCGGTGGAGATACCTATTGTGAATGCGATTACAGAGAGCGATGCTTTCACGGCGAATAGCTTGCATATGGCCGAAGAGATGGTTTGGCAAAATAGAAACTACGCTTCGGTGGTATTATGGGGTTATATGAATGAGGTGATGCTTCGTCCTCCTTTCCGTTACCAAAAAGGCATGTGGAAACGTCACTGGGAGTATGCGATGAATGTCAATAAACTCTCTAAGCAACTCAACGACCGCTTGCATGCCTTGGATAGCGAGCGTTATACGTTTGCTGCTGTGCACGATTACTTCAAAGAGTATCAAGAGTGCGGATTGGATACCTTAGCGGATGTGATAGGACATAATATCTATTCGGGATGGTATAGCAATACGATTGAGTCGCTGGATGAGAAAGTGGAGCGTTTGCATAAGCAAATGAAGGGCAGACCACAGATTATGTCTGAGTATGGCGCCGATTGCGATGTGAATCTGCGTTCTACCGATCCTAAGAAATTTGATTACACTTTGGATTATGCGATGCTTTATCACCGTCATTATCTGCATTTATTGATGACAACCGATAAGATGGCAGGTGGAATGGCTTGGAACCTCAATGATTTCCATAGCGAATCTCGCGGCGGTGCTATCCCTCACTTGAATCTGAAGGGTTTGATTACATTAGAGCGCACGCCTAAGGCAACTTATTATTTATATCAATCGCAGTTACACCCCGATTCGGCTGTGCGTGCACAAGCGGTCGCTAAGATGGACTCTTTGCTCGCTATTCCGCAAGCGCAAGAATGGCCTTTATGTATGCTGATGGGTTCTAATCGTATGTATATTGACGCGTCTGGTTTGGTATGGACTAACGCAGACACACGCTGCACTGTGTATGGTGGTATGCCATACGTACGCAAGACGCAACATGGCGATTTACCTGCAAGTGATGTCACGATTTTAGGTACTACCGAATGGTCTCGTTATCAAACGGCTATGATGGGTGCTGATAGTATTGCTATTAATGTGCCAGATGGACGTTATCGTGTGACGCTTAGTTTCTGTGAATTGGAGACGATAGGCGAGCAAGAGATGTCGCCCTATAATTTAGGTAATAAGGCCTTGGATACAGGCTTCACGGGTCGTCAGCAGCAAGTGAGTGTCAATGGTCACCGCGTTTGGAATGGTGAATCGTTGGCTACCTATCGTGCTACGGATGTCACGGTGGACATAGAGGCGAAGGATGCGAAAGGCATTCTCGTCACACTCCAAGCTATGCAAGGTGCAAGCATTATCAATGCTATCAAAGTAGAGCGATTATAAGCAATCGATGACAAAAAAAATCCTCTCGCAGGCGAAGGTATTTAAGGTACCATTAGCGTGTGAGAGGATTTTTTTACCGCCTAACCGTTTAGAGCACGGTTGTTTGCAAGTGTATGGACTGACCATCTTGGGTACGAATGCCCACGATGTAGATGCCAGAAGGTAGGTGGTTGAATGTGTGCTGGGTAGCATCAAGGGACTGCACCATTATTTCTCTACCTACCAAGTCATACACCTGAATAGATTGCATAGGTTGATTAGCCCATATATGGAGTATTCCTCTTGCAGGCGAATGTGTCCAAGCTGCCATTTGCGTGTGAGAGGCATTCTCTTGCTCCATGCCTGTAGGCGTATTATCTTGGTTCGCATCGCTACCAATATACTCATCTGGTCCTTCTATATAATAGCGCAGTTGATGGTTGTCAGGCATAGGGACAGTGAGCATAAGTCCGTTTAATATACGCGTGCGGGCGCCCGTTATGCTATCCAAGAGATAAACCTCTTTGTCCCAATTCTGTGATAGATAGAATGCGAGTGTCATTTGGGACTGCCTATTCTTCTCATATACAAGCATTGAGAGTGGTATGCGACTTATTCCTTGTCTCACATCAGCCATCATCGGCACTTGTTCTGCTACAGTGTACATATTCATTGGTGTGCGCAGCACAGACGATGTGCCGGCTTCTACTCCGGATGAGATGAATAGAGCATCTTCATCGCTATGATAGTAGTCATGTGCAGTCGGGGAGGTAGCCAATACTGTTCGCGCGTAGGCTTTGTCCGTTATAGCATAGATAGTCATCACCGCTGGCTGTGAATTATCCTCTACCGGTGCTTTGGCTGATGTCTTTCGTATGATAGCTGGATCGGTATGCTCTGACAATGGATTGATACGGTTATCCAATGTTAGTTGTAAGGTGCTGAGTACCACCTCTACAGAGGTGCTTGCTTTATTTTTTGCTTTGAGCAGCACTGCTTCCATAGGAGGTAAGAAGCGGTCTATAGAAGCAGTAGCGAAGGTGTATGCTTGCCATGCCTCTCCTTGGAACCGATAGTACACATGTTCTAAGACTTCTTCATTAGCATGTAAGAATTCATGCATATTGATAAATGCCATAGTGGGATTACCAAAGACATATAGTGAGTCTGCAAGTGCATTCTTGAGCGTGATAGTCATTTCACCCTCTCTATTAGGCGTAAAGGCTAATCGGTGTGCATTCTTCTTATCAATAGTTACTATTTGCTGACTTCCGGATGAGGTATATTGCGTATCCGGTTTAGGCAAGCGTATATTGAGGTCTTTGTCGTTTTCTAATCCAAATCCCATGAGTTGTACACCAGTGCCCACATAGATTGAGTCACCCAAACTATTGGACATCACAAAATCAGTGGAGGTAGTCTCTTTGACCGAACCATCTGTGTACCAGTTTTTCACTGCCCTATTGTAATACGAAGCATAGAATGCATATGCAGCATAGCTGGAGCGTGAGCCTTGAAATTCCTCAACCATGAACGGATTATGCTCTGGAATGATTGAGCCCGTTTCATAGTCTCCATCATGCGGGATGAAGAAGTCACCTGCGTATAAGTTTTGCAAAGGAGCCGAAACCATGGTCCATGTGCCTACTGGAATCTCCATATCCACAAAAGCCGCTTTGTACTCTAATAAGTGCTGGTTATTGATATGCGCGCTGTCTGCGAAATAGATAGTATCGCACTTGTGTTGGTCATGATAGACCGTCATTGGGTAGTGGTTATGCTCTTCTTCGGGCACGATGTATGGATAGAGTAGCGGATTATTGAGTTTGGGAATAATCACTTTTGTTCCTGCCATGGGCACATAACCTTCTATGAGTTTGGTGCTATCTATCTGATCTTTTTCATCTATGATTCCATCGGCATTGATATCCACCACACCTTTCCAGTTCTCGTCCTTACCCCATCCATTGAAGGACTCTTCTGTAGGCTGCCAAACGAGCACATCGGGCACTACGGCAAGGTTGAGATACACATATCCTATACGACAAGCATTTTCTGCTGCCGTTTCATTTCCAACCCAATCCCAATCATCTTTACTTTGGAATGGGATGCGAATAGTGTACTCTTTACCTGCTTCTATAGTGGGAGTAGCAATTGTTTTTACATGCTCCACATCATAGAAAGATACGCCGTCAGGCAATTTGTCTGTTATCAATGTAATGGTATCGGCTGTAGTATATGTTTTTCCTAACAACTTCACAAGTATTGTTTCGCCATTTTTGGCAATCTCTTTGATTGGGATAAGGAGTGTATTGCTATTTTTCTTCACCACTTTGACAGTTGGTATCTGTGTGCGTTGGATGAAGTTTTTCTCCTCTTTATCAAGCGGTGTTATATTGAGGAAGTACTCCGAAGATTGTGAACTGACCGTCACCCATCTGGGCTCGTTGCAGTCCTTTAACACAACAGTATCGCCATTGATGAGTGTCTTAGCTGTCTCTGCGATAGGGAACACCCAGTAGCGCGCTGTGTCTTGCGATGCTAAATAGAAATAGGCTGTTGTATCGTACATATGCAGCAACTCTTGCTCGTGCAAATGACGGACGATATCATAGTTCTGTGGCGATAGGAAGGCATTGGGGTTCAATTCCTTGAAGGAGCGCGCATAGTAGTTCGGATTCTTTTCTTTTATTGTCTTTCCTTGCGGATCAGGCAGACGACGCATATCATACATGATAGCGGTTGTCACTTGTCCGTGGGTATAGCCATATTTCTCTTTGAATTTAGCATCTGCCTCTTTCTGTTTTGCTACAAATGCAGCTGCTTCAACTGAATCTGTTGGTTTCTCTTGTCCAAATATATCATCCATCGGTTCTCCTACTAACCAGTCGGCGTAGATAGGTGCTTCTTCGTCATTAGGCTGCAAACCCGTGTTAAGAGCTAAGTGGTTTATCACTTTGACATCCAAGAA
The DNA here is from genome assembly GCA_045589995.1 of Paludibacteraceae bacterium. Classification (GTDB taxonomy): domain Bacteria; phylum Bacteroidota; class Bacteroidia; order Bacteroidales; family Paludibacteraceae; genus Colicola. Next base: position 4,712 of record JAZNQB010000129.1, on the reverse strand, counting down.
ATAGAGTTCATTAGCACAGTTCTTCACGGAGTGCGTCATGAAATGCTGCACATTCTTCTCTTCTGTATCTTTGAGCAGTTTACCCTCCTCATCGCGTTGATTGATCAGTTCTCTATTCGAGTTACGCAGTTCAAAGATAGTACGCTGTGTAGCGTGTATATGTGTTTGCATGTTGCACTCTGGCGTTGCTAACTCATTCGGGGTATATGCCATACGCATGACATACGAATCCTTATCGTATAGGCTAACAAGCGCAGAGTCTTGTGTTTGAGTATTTGGGATAATATGCGCCACATAGAGTAGCCATTTGGTCACACCACTATTGACGGTGCGCACATAGGCTCTACCATGTTGCTCGCCTCGCTCCACTAACTCGTCCAAGAACTTAGAAACCGAAAGGAAAGTATCCACTTGATTGGTTGGATAGGTTTCATTATGTTTCTTTGGGTCGAAGGTTTTAGGTGGAATAGCTACCGAACCGTATTTGTCGTCCTGATTATGATGAATATGATCTACGGAATCAGCGTGGTAGTAGGCACACGCACCTCTCAATACTACCGGTGCACCCACTTCTTTATATGTCTCATTATAAATCTGATAGTACATAAAGCCGTCGCCTGAAGACTGAATATTACTATAGTCTATACGGAGGACAGCCGCTGCGCTCGTTGAGTCGGAGTCGATAGAGCGGCAAGCCATCTTACCTTGATAGGCGACGATAGGCATCTGTGAGACAAAGAGGTGGATATCATCCACAAGGAAGTCGTTTCCAAGGTTAGTGGTAGCGAAGTTGTAGATAGAAACGCGTGTCTCGTCGTATGAGTGTGCCGACTCAATAGGGAAGAAGATTTGCTGCCATCCTGAGTTCTTGGGTAGCTCACCTACGAAATACATTTCCACATCTTCCCAAGGAGTGAAAGTGGTATCTGTACCTTGTATGTTTGTTATATTGCGTCCCTGCACATTGCAGCGGAAGATAGGGTTTCCTTCGCTATTCCAGTTCTGAGGTATGGGGTTGCAGAACCATGCGGAGCAATACATTGTCTGGTCTGAGCATATGTGTGCGTCGGCAGAGATACTGGCTACGAGTCCTGGCTCCATTGTTCCATCCACATAGAGGGCGTAACCTTTGCCTGCTCCTCCATGTTGCTCTGCCTTCGCCCAGTCTTTGTTAACTTGGTCCACCAAGAAATACTCTCCATAGAATGGGAAGACACCTTGACTGGCACCACGCACATACTTAGTAGCCAAATCGCCGGAAGAGTACATAAATCCGTAACTGGACTCGTCCCATGGTAAGTGATTATCAGAGGAATTGAAGTTGATAGACGACAGCACTTTGTACTCTGCGCGCATGCGCGCTTCGGTGATGAGTGTATTTGAAGATGGTCCGTGCGTATTCTGAGGCACAAACTGCACAGTGAACTTTGCTATACGACATGTTTTACCTCCGGCTTTGGCTGTGGCTGTCAGGGTATAGACTACTGTCTTCTGTTTATCAGAGCGTACCCATAGATAGTCCATTTCGGCGGTGTATTGTGGATTATTAATGGTCACGCCGTCTGCTTCCCATGTGAAAGTAGCATTGGTCTCATCAATGCGTTTTATGTCTCCGCCATCATGATAGAAATAGCACATCTCTGAGAAGTGTGAACGAGCTTTTCTGTATCGGAACTCTGTGGCGAGCAGTACCATTTTACCGGCAGGCGCTTTGTAATGGTAGTTCTCTAAATACTCCCCATCTTGTAATGCATCAAACTTGTCTGCCATCTCTTTTGCGGGTTTGAGATGGAATAGTTGGCGATACGAGAGAGTTGGCTCTGTGATGGAATCAATGCGCACAGTTGCATTCTGGCCACTTCCAAAGGTGGTTTTGTGTATAGTATAGTCGGTATATGCACTTACATCACACGCCATTATTTGATAGGCACTATCCAAGGTGGAAGGATTGTAATTCCATCCTTTGATACGCGGTGCTGGGTTAGAAGTATTGCCTTCATCCAAATGTCCTCCTACATTCGCACCCTCTTTTTTATTAAAGGCGACGAAACCATATGAGCACCCTTCTGTATCCCACGTATCATTGCTTCGCGGTGTATTGATAGCAAAGAAAGGCTGATTATTCGCCGCACGGGGAGAGAGTATCCATGAGGTAGAGTCTAAAGGCTTTTCATTATAATAGGGGTCCATGCCTGTGGTGTAGTCATACCAACGCATATAACCTGAATAGCCCGACTCCGGCAGACGCAGTTCTATCTCTTGGTTAGGCAAATAGTAGATAGTACGCTCTGCGGTATGAACTTGTTGTTTGTCCTTTGATTTATTCCATGTTCTCTTTTCTTCATCCGAGGCACCTTGTCCGGCTTGGGTGTAGAATTGAATACCTCCCACTTTAGAGCGTTGCGCAAGAGGAATCGTGAAGGTGCCGCTATGTCCGTCAGGACCTTTGAAAGTACCGGTCATTTCAGATGTGCGCTTGGCTCCTGTACCATTCGCCTCAGCCGTCACTTGGATTTTGTAGTCACCATTAAGTTTCCAGGATAACCACTCGGGGTTATTATTAGTAAAATCAATGTCTAATTCCCATCCCGGTGTATTAAGAGGAACCTGAGTGGGTTGACCCGATGCTTCGTATTCGGTCTTTATCGTTTGGTTATCCAAGTTATAAAGCACACGACCATGCTGGTGAGTAGGTCGAACGGTGATATCTACACTCTCTTTTTCTATTGCAAAAGTGTAGGTTACTGGTACCACAGAGAAAGTGAAGGGAGGTAGCGTATCCCAGTGATAAGCCTTGCGTATAACACGCATCGTTTCTTTGTATGTCTTCCCATTCACCACATATTCCGCTATCACACGGTCCGCATAGTCCACCCAGCGCTCAATTCCTATAGTATCTCCTTCCGGATAGATATACTGCTTCAGTCCCATCGGACTACCGCCATTGGGTGTAATGGTAAATCTTAAAGGAGATGACTTTTGTAGTTCACCTGACAATGTCATTAAAGCACGATCTTCGGTTTCAGAGGTGGCAGAATAGTTTATGCGTTGGAGAGAGGATACGGATGGATTAGCACTTCGCATAGCACTCTCCCAATACAAATTCACCTGCACTTGTGACATATCTGCATTCATGGTCGACCTGCGCAACCATACTTCATCGGGTCTTGGCACACACTCATAGTGACTCTCCACTTCTGTATTGAGTGTAAAAGTGACGGGGGTAGCTTGTTCGGTAGCGGCGGCTTCATCTTCAGCATAAGTAAACTCTATTTTCTCAGGAGAGAATACACCTGTCGGAGCACCGCCACCTACTTGTTGCCATTTCTCTATGTAGAGGTCCACTTGTCCATTTTCCCAACCCACCAAGGAATAGTTCTCATGTACGCGAAGAGTAATATTTGTGTACCAAGATGGATAGTAATAAGTAGTGGACATATGTCCCATCATATACTTGCCTGCTTCGCCCTCTAAAACATCAAAGGAGAAAGCTGTTGGGTTGTTGTTTTGCAACAATCGTAATTGTCCATGCTGAATGTCGGTGGTAGTATAACTAAGGTAGTAAGTTGATTGTCCTTCTCGGGGTAATGTCTGAAAGGTATAATTGGTATTATTTCCATTTTTGACTACACGCATTTGCCACAAGCAGTCGTCTGTGGGGGAATTCACTACCTTCAAACCGTTTACACCGGCCTCAAGATAATAGTGTGTTCTTTTCTCTTTAGGCTGCCATGAGGGTGCTTCATAACGCAAAGTAACTATATCGCGGTCCGCTAATTGAGCGTGAGCGAAAGGAGAGAACATAAGTGCTAATAGCAAAATGGAGAAAGACTTTTTCATAAGTGCTCCTCGTTTAAAATGTGTGATTAAAAAGCGTACTACGCAGTAAGCTGTTAGGATAATATACATAGGTAAAAAGGCGTCGCCTACCGGCACTAACTTATCTTCGCCGATAGCGCCGGAGCCGCCGATGTCTTCTATAAAATCATCGCGATCTATTCGTCGTGGTCCGTTTGTGGTAGCAGGCGCACCGAAAGGAGTATACTCTTGCCCTGCCACATCGGTATGAATGGCAGTGAAAGAGTTTGTTCCTCTCACTGAGTACGAACTATGCCCCACAAGTGCATGAGTATCCGTTCCCTCAAACAAAGGAGTGGTGTTATTTATTGTTTTAAATGACATATATATTGTTTTTCTAACTTCTAACCTCTAACTTCTAACAGCTTCAGCGTTCTAACTTCTAACCTCTTACTTCTAACAGCTTCAGCGGTCTAACTTCTAACAGCCGCAAGGCGTTCTAACTTCTAACCTCTAACTTCTAACAGCCGCAAGGCGGTCTAACAATGAAATGGTCTAACATCTAACAGCGTAGCGCTTTTTTGTGAGGCGGATGATAAATATGACACGATAATGTAAAATTTATCTTTGTTTATAGCCGCTGGACAGCATAGTGAGGAATATAGCAGCTATTGCTGCGCGGGTTTGAATAGTAGGGCGCGTGTTGAGCTCGCTCAAAAACGCGACTTAATAGGCAAATACGCTCAAGGGCGCGTAGCCCGATATTCCAAACTATGATGGACGAGGGATTTATCTGGGTTTATTTACCATCATAAATCATCCGCGGTCGTTTTTGATTACATAAAAAAACACACAGATTCGTCTTTTGCAAATTAAATATTACAATTTCTACAAAAATCGTCAATTTTTCCACA
>JAZNQB010000128.1:0-2707 GCA_045589995.1 Paludibacteraceae bacterium | reverse complement strand
CAAGAACTGGTCTTGTCCGGGTGTGACAGAACCAGATAACTACGGTAAGATACTCTGCGACGACCGCAGTTGGATGGTAGATGAAGCACATATGGCAGTCACCAATAATGCACGCTTCATGCACTGCCTGCCCGTGAGACGCAATATGATCGTGAGCGACGGAGTAATCGACTCAGAGCGCTCTATCGTCATCCCCGAAGCCGCCAACCGCGTGACAAGCATTCAAGTCGTCATGAAACGCATGCTGGAGAATTTATAAGACCACTGCGTTGCTAGACCACTGCGTTGTTAGACCGGCTACGCCTGAGAGATATTAGACATCTAACAGCGAAGCGGTCCAACTTCTAACAGCGAAGCGGTCTAACAGTAAAACGATCTAACATATGATACAAGTAATCAAAATAGGAGGCGGAGTACTGGAGAATGAAGCGCAGAGGAATGCGTTTCTTCGTCAGTTTGCAGCCATAGAAGGACCCAAAGTGTTAGTACATGGCGGCGGACGATTAGCCACTACCATGGCAGAGCGTATGGGCATAGAGACACATATGATTGACGGGCGACGCGTCACCGACAAAGAGACACTCAACATCGTCACCATGGTCTATGGCGGACTCGTCAATAAGCAAGTAGTAGCACAACTGCAGACGATGGGTGTTAACGCCATCGGACTTACGGGCGCAGATGGAGCATGGATAAAAGCCAACAAAAGACCCCTCAGAAATGGTGTCGATTACGGCTTTGTAGGGGATGTGACAACCGTCAATGGCGATTTCCTACACACCTTACTCAACAACGGACTGACACCCGTCATCGCGCCTATCACCCTCAGCAACGAAGGACTACTACTCAACACCAATGCCGACACTATCGCTTCGGAAACCGCAAAATCCTTAGTACCCGATGTGCAACTCACTTTCTGTTTCGAGAAAGCGGGCGTACTGAGTAACCCAGACGATGAGAATTCCGTCATCCCACAAATAACACAAGAGACCTATGGTCAGTTATTGGCTGATGGTACCATCTCTGGCGGTATGATACCCAAGATTGAGAATGCCTTCGCCGCACTCGCACATGGCGTGAAGTCCGTTCGTATCACCCACGCCACCAACCTGCAAGGAGGAACAATAATAAAGGAGTAATGGATAATAAATACATCACATTATTACAACGCATAATCCAAACGCCGTCTATCTCTGGCGAAGAGAATGCTGTGTGCACGCTGCTTGCGGAATGGATGACAGCAGAAGGTATCACCGTGCATCGCGTGGAAAACAACCTATGGGCGGAATGCGGTGAAGGACAGGAAACCGTGCTACTAAACGCACATATCGACACCGTCAAACCATCTCCTTCCTACACGCGTGACCCATTCGGAGGCGAGTATGATGGACAAACAATCTACGGCTTAGGCGCTAACGACGATGGAGGAAGTGTGATAGCCATGTTGGCCGTTTTTATGGACATAATACACGCGCCCATTCCAGGCAAACGCATCGTACTTGCGCTCACCGCAGAAGAAGAGAATAGCGGACGAAAAGGTATAGAACTGGTACTACCTGAGATAGGACCTATCGATTATGCTATCGTAGGCGAACCCACCTCTTTGGAGATGGCAGTTGCCGAACGAGGACTATTAGTACTGGACTGCGAAGCAAAAGGCAAAGCGGGTCATGCCGCGCGAAACGAAGGAATCAATGCCTTGTATATCGCCCTTGAGGATATACAGACATTACGCAACTACGAGTTCGAACAAGTGTCGCCGTTCTTAGGCAAAGTGAAGATGACCACCACGATGATACAAGCCGGTACACAGCATAATGTAGTGCCCGACACCTGTCGCTTTGTGGTAGATATACGCTCCAATGGATTATACACCAATGAGGAGATACTCGCTATCTTACGCCCTATGCTGCGCTCCACTATCACACCACGCTCTACAAGACTCAACGCGTCCTCCACACCCCTCGACACACCCGTCATACAACGAGCACAAGCATTAGGCATACCTATCTACGGTTCACCCACAATGAGCAACATGGCACTTCTCTCGTGCCCCAAAGTGAAGTTCGGACCAGGCGACTCATCCCGCTCACACACCGCAAACGAATACATACACATACACGAAATAGAACAAGCTATCACACTATACAAACAGTTACTACAATGAAACTCTGGGATAAAGGTTACTCCATAGACACCACTATAGAACGATTCACAGTAGGCAAAGACAAAGAATTAGACCTACTACTCGCTCCATACGATATATTGGGTACCATCGCGCATATCACCATGCTCGAACATGTGGGTTTGCTATCCAAAGCAGATTTGGATGTTCTCCTACCTGCGCTGCGCGAATTATACCAAGAAGCCGAGGCAGGCAAGTTCGTCATTGAGGACAACATAGAAGATGTTCATTCGCAGGTGGAACTGATGCTCACACGTCGTTTGGGTGAGATAGGCAAGAAAGTGCATACAGGTCGCTCACGCAATGATCAAGTGCTCGTGGACCACAAACTCTTCACCCGCGCGCAGATAGAGAAAACGATTGGACTGGTAGAGCGCCTTTTTGCCGTGCTGCAAGCACGCAGCGAAGAGACCAAAGCGCTGCTGATGCCTGGTTACACCCACCTGCAAGTAGCGATGCCATCCTCTTTCGGTCTATGGTTAGGCGCATACGCCGAAGCACTCACTGATGACATGCGATTAC
>JAZNQB010000127.1:0-2286 GCA_045589995.1 Paludibacteraceae bacterium | reverse complement strand
TGTGCATGGTAGCCGTGGTAGTCATAACCAGAAGCATTCTCTACGATAGGAGTAACCCAGATGGCTGTAAAGCCAAGGGCCTTGATGTAGTCCATCTTCTCGATGAGGCCTTTGAAGTCTCCACGCCACGCAGGGTCGCCTGGGTTGTTACCATCCCAACAGTGGGTGTTATTAGATGCATCGCCGTCAAAGAAACGGGTTGTCATCACGAAATAGATTGATTCATCGCGGAAATCCGTACGCGATGAAAAAGTGCTGGCTGCTGCCCATGTACTGAGTGCATAGCACAGCAAAAGAGAGAAAAGAAAAATTTTCTTCATAAAATTGAGTATTATTTGTGTAGTATGTATATAAAAATAGTCAAAACGGGCACAAAATTACTAATTTTTTTGCATATATGCAAATTTATCCGTACCTTTGTGGCTGAAAATGGATAAAATTATGTGTAAAAGTCTTTTTTTGTGTATATTAACCCTTATTTTCGCGAGTTGTGCGCGTGATGTTCGTGTGTCAGGAGTGTCCACACAGGCCTTGCTGGTAGATGCAAGTGTAGATACTATTGCTGATTCTTCCTATATTGCCTATTTGTCTGCTTATAAGTGTAATGTGGAGCGTGAGATGGCTGTAGTAATAGGTTATACTGCCGATAGTTTATATGTGGCCTCTCCTGAGTGTCCAATGCTCAATTGGGCCACAGAAGCATTGTGGTATGCCGCTAAAGAAGTGTATCCTGGTCAGGTGGATATGGCTGTTGTGAATAAAGGCGGCATGCGTTGCGAATGGCCAGCAGGACCTATTACGCAGGGTAACGTATTTGAGTTGATGCCGTTTGATAACAAATTGGTAGTACTTAGTATGAAAGGAGAAGATATATTGGCATTATGTCAGTTATTTGCCACTTATGGCGGTCAAGGAGTAGCCGGTTTGCGCATGACAGCGGTGGATGGTCAATTAGCCGATGTGAGTGTAGGGGACCAGCCGGTAGATAAAGATGCTATATATACCGTAGCAACAAGTGATTATCTTGCCAGCGGTGCCGACCATATGGATGCCTTAAAAAATCATGTAGATTATTGGGATAGCGAACTTTTGGTACGCGATTTGTACATAGCAGCAGTAAAGCGTGATACTATTCATGCTTTAATGGATGGACGAATGAGCATTTATTAGCCTGTTAAATAAAGTGGCTTTAACCTCGTAATAACCTCGTAATAACCTCGTAAAACTTCCGATTCAAAAAAGTGTGCAGAAGTGATGAATAATTTCAAAAAATAAGCAATATGAAAAAAGTAAGAGTGCTAATCAATATGGTATTGGGTGCATGCAGTTTGTTGCTTGCAGGATGCGGTGTGAAGAAAGCCGTTGAACATCAACCTATGCCTTTGTATGGCGTGCCTGTGGAATATTATCAGGACTTGGAACAAGTGGAGAAAGATGCGGATAGGATCAATAAAGAGAATGAAGAGAAGAAAGATTCTATCGCTTCCGATACTATCTACGCGGCGCCTGCTCCTGGTATTATGGTAAAATATGGAGTGCCACATCCCCCAAAACAACAATGATGAAACTAAGATTGCGATTGGCGCTTTGGCTCGAGAAATGGCGCCGCAAGAATATGAAGGCGCTACATCCGCTCGAGCAACTATTCTGGGAAAGCACTTTGCGATGCAATGTGCATTGCTTGCATTGTGGAAGCGACTGTGTATCGTCAGAGATAACGCCCGATATGCCTGCAGAGGATTTTCTGCATGTGATAGACACGGAGGTGACGCCTCATGTGGACCCGCATAAGGTGCTGATTGTTATCTCGGGTGGCGAACCACTCATGCGAAAAGATTTAGCGGATGTGGGCGAAGCGCTTTATAAGCGTGGTTATCCATGGGGAATGGTAACGAATGGTTTGGCATTGACAGAAGACCGTTTTCGTCGTTTGCGCCAAGCGGGTTTGCGATCGATAACGATTTCTTTGGATGGATTGGAGCAAGACCATGTATGGTTGCGCCAGCATCCCTTAGCTTTTGAGGGCGCATGCAGAGCGATACGACTATGTGCTGCAGAGAAAGACTTAGCATGGGATGTGGTGACTTGTGTCAATCAGCGCACGATAAATAAGTTGCCAGAGATACGCGATTTGCTATGGAGTATGGGTGTTCGTAATTGGCGTGTGTTTGGAATAGACCCAATGGGACGCGCAGCAGAAAATGAGGAATTGATTTTGACAGATGAACAATTCCAATATCTGATGGATTTTATTGTGGCGGAACGACAAGCTGGCAGACATGTGTC
>JAZNQB010000126.1:0-5274 GCA_045589995.1 Paludibacteraceae bacterium | reverse complement strand
ATGGCTACGATCCGACTTGCAAAGTGGGTGCTATATTAGTGAAAGACCAGATGATCATCTCAGACGGATACAACGGCACTCCTTCTGGATTTGAGAATATATGCGAGGATGAAAATAATGTGAGCAAACCCTATGTACTGCATGCCGAAGCCAACGCGCTCACTAAAGTAGCGCGCTCTAATAATAGTTCTGCAGACGCAACGCTATATGTCACAGCCAGTCCATGCCTCGAATGCTCCAAACTGATTATCCAATCAGGTATCAAACGTGTGGTTTACGGCGAAGAGTACCGCATCATGGATGGTGTAGAACTACTCAAACGCGCAGGAATAGAAGTAGTATTCCTGAATGACAATCAGTAATCAGTTATGAAAAAATACATTTTACCCACCCTAACTGTGATTATTTTCGCATTGGGTATATTTATCGGTTCCGTTCTTCATTCGTCAGCCACAGGACAGTCATTAGCCTATAATGCAGGTCAATGGCCTATGCCTTCATCCAAAGTGGACCAGTTGCTTCAACTTATGGAATCTGCTTATGTGGATAGTTTGAATGTGGACAGCATCACCGATGAGGTGATGAGCGAACTGATTCAAAAATTAGACCCTCACTCCTCCTATATTCCTAAAGAAGATTTAGAAATAGTTTCCTCGGAATTATCAGGTTCTTTCTCTGGTATAGGTATACAATTCACTATTCAACAAGACACTATTCGTATCGTAGCCGTTATAGCCGGTGGGCCATGCGAAGGTGTGGGAGTCTTGGCTGGTGATAAGATTATCACAGTAGATGACTCACTCTTCGTAGGAAAGAAAATCAACAATGAGAAAGTAATGCGCACGCTTCGCGGTGAGAAAGGAACAAAAGTCAAACTCGGTATCCTTCGCCCGGGCACTGCGGAAACACTCTATTACACGGTCACACGAGGAGACATACCTGTCACTTCTGTTGATGCTAAGTTTATCATTGAGAAAGCTCACCATAAAATTGGTTTTATCCGTGTGAATAAATTCGGCGAGACCACCTACAAAGAGTTTATTTCTGCATTAGCAGAACTTCGTGGGAAAGGCGCTACAGCTTATATCATTGACCTGCGTGAGAACTCAGGCGGTTACATGGACCAGGCTATTCGCATGGCCAATGAGTTTTTAGGTCATAATGACTTGATTGTCTATGCAGAAGGGCGTGCTTATCCGCGTTATGAAGCCAGAGCCAATGGACAAGGACGATTCAAAGACACCCCTCTCACCGTTCTCATTGATGACTTCTCTGCTTCTGCCAGTGAGATTTTTGCTGGGGCGATGCAAGATAACGATCGTGCTCAAGTGATTGGCCGTCGTTCATTCGGCAAAGGATTGGTACAGCAGCAAATGCCTTTCGATGATGGTAGTGCAGTCCGCCTCACCGTAGCACGCTATTACACCCCCAGTGGCAGATGTATCCAAAAACCATATGCTTTGGGAGAGCAGGAGAACTACATGCACGAACTGCTTGAGAGATATGAGCATGGTGAGTTTTTCTCTGCGGACTCTGTTCATTTCGCAGATACAACAGTTTACTACACTAAGAGCGGACGCATTGTTCGCGGCGGTGGTGGTATCATGCCCGATATATTCGTAGGACGCGATACTACACTCAATACGCCCTACTATAATCAATGTGTAAACATGGCATATACCTATCAGTTTGCATACCAATATACAGACGAGCACCGTGAAGAATTGAAGCAATACAAAGATTGGCAATCATTAGAGCGACACCTCATCAACACGAATATACTCCCTCATTTCGTTGCATATGCAAAGGAGAAAGGCATTGAACCGAATGAGGCAGAAATACAAAAGTCGAAGCCATTATTGCTCCGACTCTTGCATGCCTATATTGTTCGTAATATATTAGGTGACGAAGGGTTCTTCCCTCTCTTTGAGCGCGATGATGAAATCACGCAAAAAGCAATAGAAGTGCTTACAAAGCCTTGAGTGCTGCTAAGATAAACTGGTAGAAATTAGCTACCGTAGCGATATTCACATGCTCATCTGGTGAGTGTGGATATTCGATGGTTGGTCCGAATGATATCATCTCCATTCCTTCGTACTTGCTGCCGATGATTCCACACTCTAATCCAGCGTGGATGGTAACGATGCGTGGTTCTGCGCCAAACTCTTGCACATATGTCTGCTTGAGTGTAGCGAGAAGTGTACTCTTGAAGTTAGGAGCCCAACCTGGGTATGCGCCAGAGAAGACGACCTCTGCACCTGCAAGTGAGAAAGCAGATTGAATGATGGATTGTAACTCTTCTTTGCGACTATCTACAGACGAACGGGTGAGGCAGAAGCAAACGACTTTACCTTCTTGTGTAGAAACCATAGCCAAGTTATTACTTGTCTCTACGATGTCTGGCATTTCTGGTATCATACGATATACGCCATGCGGACAGAGAGTGATGGCATGTATCAAGAAATCTTGCACATCTTCTGGCATCTCTTTCTTTGGGCACTCTACTTCTGTTGTAGTGATTGTTATCATTGGGTCCACGCCTTCGTATTCGCGTAGGAACAAGTCTTCGTAGTTAGCCACCATATCTGCTACTTCCTGGTAAGCCTCAGCAGGGATAGTGATGATAGCAGAAGCCTCGCGTGGGATTGCATTGCGGAGCGAACCTCCTTCTACATACGCTAATCGTGCTTCGTAATTAGCAACAGCATCCTTGAGGATACGGAAGAGTAACTTAATCGCATTCGCACGCTGCAGATGTATATCACATCCAGAGTGACCACCTTTGCAACCTTTGATAGCAATCTGCAAAGCCACATCGCCTTCCTCTGTCTCTACTGGCTCATATGTGAAGGTAGCAGTTGTGTCCACACCACCTGCGCAACCTACATAAAGCTCTCCTTCTGCTTCGGAGTCTAAGTTGAGCAGATATTTCCCTTTGAGCCATCCACCTTGAAGCGCATTTGCGCCATACATGCCTGTTTCCTCATCAATAGTAAAGAAGGCCTCTAATGGAGGATGTACTACATTTTTATCTGCCAAGATAGCCATTGCCGCAGCCACACCGATACCATTATCAGCACCGAGCGTAGTGCCATTAGCGGTCACCCATTCGCCATTAGGTTCTATGATTGCCTCAATAGGATCATTCTCAAAATCAAACACTTTGTCTGAGTTCTTTTGAGGTACCATATCCATATGGGCTTGTAAGATAACGCCTGGGTGATTCTCCATGCCTGCGCTGGCAGGTTTACGAATAAGTACATTACCTATCTCATCTTGCTCTGTTTCCAGACCAAGTGATTTACCATAATTAACTAAGAAATCTGCAATTTCTTTGCGTTTACCGCTTGGACGCGGGATTTGGGTGAGGAGGTAAAAATTCTCCCACACGCTTTTAGGATTCAAGTTCTTCATATGCATAATGTATTATATAAAGTTTAGTCTATGGTATACAGTTTAGTCTATGGTTACCTCGCCACACATATCGCGCTGTAACATCTCTTTAACAAATTCGGGATTATCTGGATTTTCTCCTAATAAGTACATTAATTTGGAGAGCAGCGCCTCTGTAGTTATATCATAACCAGACAGCACTCCCGCTTTCATTAGATTAAGCGAGACGGCATACCTTCCCATTTCCACCGAGCCGGTGTTACATTGTGTTTTATTCACAATAATAATGCCTTTATCCACCGCTGCTTTGAGTTCCTTGTATAGCCATGTAGCGGAGGGAGCATTACCTGCTCCAAAAGTCTCCAAGACCACCGCTTTGAGTCCTTTGGTGCGTAATATAGCGCGTACAGCAGGCTGCTGAATACCAGGGAATATTTTGAGTATCGTCACATTAGGGTCATACTTAGTATGCAACTTTAATTCTGCCTTAAGGTCATTATAATGCACTAAATGTGGTTGGTAAGTTATATGCACACCTGCTTTAGCAAGCGCGGGATAATTGTAACTATTAAAAGCAGAAAAATGCTCTGCGTTGCGTTTCGTTGTTCTATTGGCACGGAAGAGTTGATCCTCAAAGAAAATAGTCACTTCCGGCACAATTGCATCTCCATCTTCATCCTGTGCAGCAGCAATTTCAATAGCCGTCAGTAGATTCTCCTTGGCATCTGAGCGTAACACGCCTAAGGGCAATTGCGACCCAGTAAACACCACTGGTTTATTCAATCCCTCTAACATAAATGATAGAGCAGAGGCGGTATATGACATAGTGTCAGTACCATGCATAATAACAAAACCGTCGTAATGCTCATAGTTGTCATATACCGTCTGCGCTATCAGCGCCCAACTATCCGGTCCGATATCAGAAGAGTCAAACTGCGAAGAGAAAGCCTGAATATCCACATTGAGTTCTCCCGTAAAGAGCTCAGGTATATAGGATTTAAAATTCTCCACACTCGCCGGCACGAGCGCACCGGATGCCACATCGCGCACCATAGTGATTGTTCCTCCGGTGGAGATAACCAGAACTTTGTGTAGTGTTTTACCCATACAATAAATGTTTTGCTGCGCAAAATTACAATATTTTTTGCATATATGCAAGATTTTTATGAAAATAATCATTCTTATCTTGCATGTTTAGACATTTTTTCGTAACTTTGCGCCAAATTACAACACCCATGAGCCACCGACTGCTTGTCATAGATAGCGATATTAGTTTAGCCACCGTACTAAGCGATTATTTGGATAGCAAAAGTTATCAGGCTCAGCATGTGCCTTCCGCAAAAGAAGCCCTGCAGCTATTAAATCAAACTCATTTTGATTTGGTGCTTATGGAGTTACAAGGGTTACAGATGAATGGTTTTTCCTTGCTTCGCGAGATACGCCACCGTCATATGCTTCTGCCTATTATTATTCTGACGAGCAAAAACGACAGAGAGAGTCAGATGCGCGCTTTTCAGTTAGGTTGTGACGACTACCAGTTCAAGCCTTTCTCCATGGATATTCTCATTTGCCGTATAGAAGCTATTATGAGGCGTGTTCGGATACGCGAAGAGAGCAAACAGCGTGTTTTTCACCTCGGCGAGCATGTTTTTGACGCCACTCACCAAACCTTCGACGGGCAACATCTCTCGTCCAAGGAGAGCGACTTGCTTCTCTTGTTATGCCGCCATATGGGGAATGTCGTGGATAAACACCATATTCTGACTTCTATATGGAAAGAAGATAATGCCTTCACTGCCCGCTCTTTAAGCGTGTATATTAACCACTTACGGCATTTTATTACTCCTGCAGGATATACCATCATTGCTGCACGCGGAAAGG
>JAZNQB010000125.1:0-6058 GCA_045589995.1 Paludibacteraceae bacterium | reverse complement strand
CGTATCTCCACCGTATTGAGGCGGTAATAGAGGTCTTCTCTGAACCGTCCATCTTCGATGGCTCTGCGCATATCCAAGTTTGTAGCAGCTACCACGCGCACATTGGTCTTGCGTACGGTGCTGGAGCCCATACGCAGATATTCGCCCGTCTCCAGAACGCGCAGCAAACGTACTTGTGTTTGGAGTGGTAGTTCGCCTACTTCGTCCAGAAAAAGCGTGCCTCCGTCGGCTATCTCAAAGTACCCCTTATGCTCGGTCTTGGCATCCGTAAAAGCACCTTTCTCGTGTCCGAAAAGTTCGCTGTCAATAGTACCCTCTGGTATGGCTCCGCAGTTGACGGCGAAATAAGCGCCATGCTTGCGGGATGAATAAGCATGTATAATCTTAGGAAAATGCTCCTTTCCGACACCTGACTCACCAGTAACTAATACACTTAGGTCTGTACGCGCTACCTGTACCGCAATTTCAATCGCGCGGTGTAACATAGGGCTTGTGCCGATAATGCCGAAACGCTGTTTGATAGATAATAATTCTTGTGGACTCATAGTTAAACATGACAAAATGTCATGCAAAGGTAATAAAAAATGTTTAATGTATCATGTTTAATGTATCATGTATCATTTTTTTTTGTAAAAAATGTATATTTTACAGTTAATTATGCTCGGGTGCTTGCGTATGTTAAAAAAAAGTTGTAAATTTGCAGCCGCTTATTATGAGAACCATGAAAAAAATACTTCACTTTTTTGTTCTATCGCAGTGCTTATGCTTGCTCGCAGGTTGTGTGACCCAGAAGCAAATGACTTATTTGTACAATGCGGATGAGTCTGTGATGAATACAGTTAATGCTACTTTTGAGGCTAAGTCTGAACCTATTATCCGTCCGGGAGATGCGATAACGATTTTCGTTTCTGCTTTGGATCAGGAAGCAGTGGTTCCCTATAATCTCCCTACTGTAGCTTTCTCTGCTCCCGGTGTGACTCAAGTGCAGACTACCCCCATGCTGCAATACTATACGGTAGATACGCAGGGTAATGTGGAGTTGCCAGTATTAGGCAAAGTGCAAGTGGCTGGTTTGACCCGCTCTGAGGTGCAGAATGCCATTAAGCAGCGTTTAGAATCACAAGTGCTTAACCCGATGGTGCATGTAAATCTCATCGGTGCGAAGGTGTCTGTATTGGGAGAGGTGAATCGTCCGGGACATGTGTCTCTGGGAAACGGCCGTCTGACCATTCTGGATGCGCTAGCAGCGGTGGGAGACCTCACTGTATATGGTCGTCGTGACAATGTGCTTATCACCCGCGAGGTGGATGGTAGGTTGCAGATAGCTCGTGTCAACCTTCGTGATGCGGAATTGTATTCCTCGCCGTATTACTATTTGCAGCAGAATGATGTGATTTATGTGTCGCCGAATAAGGTGCGTGCTATTAGTAGTACGAATGCCGGTTTGTGGTTGTCAATGGTTTCTACAGTAGCCAGTGCGGCAACTGTAATCGTGACGGTAGTGAATGTAGCAGGACAGAAGTGATTTTAACTTTCAGAATATGGAACAGAATAGTAATGATATAGATATCCGCAAAATTGTACGCCTTGTGTTGGAGCACTGGTGGTGGTTTGTGGTAGGTGTGGCTGTATGTGTGCTTTTAGGAATAGTGTATTATTTGCGCAAGACTCCTAAATGGACAACGGATGCAAGTATCATCTTGCGCCAGAAAGAAGGAATGGGCAGTCAGATGGAGGCGTTTGCCCTCCTCGGGCTGACTGGTAATCAAGCCGCCGAAGATGAGGTGGTTGTGCTCTCATCTCGAGGGCTGCTTCATCAGTCAATAGATGCCCTCAATTTGTGGGAATCTTCGTATGTAAAGGGCGGATTGCGCTGGTATGGCGAGTATCCGGGTGCTGCGCTGAAGATAGATTATATCCAATTGACGGAGAAAGCGGAGTCCGACCCCTTTACCGTGACAGTTGTGCCCACTAGCAAAGGATATAAAGTGAAGACTCGCAGGGGTTGGTTCTGCTGGTCCACAACGCGCGTAGAGACATTAGACGAACCGATAGAGACAGCAGTGGGTACTATCCGTATCCATGCCAATAGACCGCTTAGTCAAGACAGTGCGTATCGTGTGGCGCATGCGCGTAAGGAGATAGTGGTGGCGCAGTATAGAAATGCTATCACTGTGATACAGCATAAGAAAGAGTCTAATATCATTACACTTTCCACTTCCTCTATCATGCCCGAGAGAGACAAAGCCCTTCTCTATCAGATTATAGAGCAGTACAATATGAATGCTGTGGTGGATAAGAATATGATAGCTACCAATACCGCTGCTTTTATTGATGAGAGATTGAATCTCATCACTAACGAACTGCTGGCGGCAGAAGAGGCAGTGTCGGATTATAAGGAGAAAAATAATATAGCTGATATGGCTACTCAAGCACAGCTTTTCTTAGAAGCAAGCAGCAAAGAACAGCAGGCTATCGCGGAGGTAGAGACACAGCTCAGCTTAGTAGATTATATAGATGATTTCTTGAGAGATGAGACGAAGAGACATAACCTCATTCCGTCCAATATAGGCATTGATGATGAATCCCTTGCTGCGGGCTTGGCGGAGTATAATGCGCTGCAACTGCAACGCATGCGTATCCAACGCACGGCAACGGAGGATAACCCTGTTATTGAGCAGATGAATGCCCAGTTGCTTTCCATGCGACAGAATATTATTGCCACTATTGCTTCTGTGCGCGAGAGTCTGACTATTCGTCAGCGCGGACTAATGGCACAAGACTCCAAATTTAACAAGCGAATCAAAGATGCCCCTACTCAGGAACGTGAGTATATTCGTGTATTGCGTCAGCAGAAGATAAAAGAAGGGTTATATCTCTTCCTCTATGAGAAAAGAGAAGAAAATGCGCTCATGCTGGCTGCTACTGCTATGCCTGCCAAGATATTGGATGTGCCACAAAGAGACCTTAAGAGTCAGAATCCTAAACCCAAAACATTGATACTGATTTGTATCTTCTTGGGACTGATGATACCAGCCGGTCTGCTCTATCTCTATATGCTCTTCAATGACAAGATTGATGATGTGAAGGAGTTTGAGAAACGCATACAAGCTCCATTGCTTGGACAATTAGTTTTGAACTCACGCGGCAAGCATATAGCTATACAAGAAGGCGAGACATCTGTGTCTGCTGAATTATTCCGGCTTATCCGTACTAATTTGCGCTTTGTTCTTCCAACTGAGACAAAGTCTCCAGTTATACTGGTGACCTCCTGTATTAACGGAGATGGTAAGTCTTATGTGTCCAGTAATATAGCCCTTTCGTTGGCTATATTGGGCAAGAAAGTGGCGTTGGTGGGATTGGATATCCGCAAGCCGATGATAGCTAATTACTTTAATTTAACCAATAAAGGTGCTTTGACTGATTATCTGGCAGAACCTGAGGTACAGGTGGCGGATATCATCATTCCAAGTGGCGAGCACAAGAATCTTGACCTTATACCATGCGGAGTTATTCCTCCTAACCCGTCCGAATTACTGCAGACACAGCGCTTGGATGACTTATTCGTTTCACTTCGTGAGCGTTATGATTATGTTATTGTAGATACGGCTCCAGTAGCCTTAGTAAGTGATACTTATCTCTTGGATCGCGTGGCAGATATGACTATCTTCGTTTGTCGCTATAAATACACACCTGCTGAGATGGTTAATTATATCAATCATGTCATTGAGCAGAAACGTATGCACAATGTGGCATGTGTACTCAATGCTGTTAAAGGTGCGCAGGCGGGCTATGGTTATGGTTACGGCTATGGAGCCAACGGAAAATAAAAAACTATGATTGTTTGCGTAGCAGAGAAACCTTCGGTTGGCGAGTATATCGCTCGGGTCTTGGGCGCTAACCAACGAAAGAATGGTTATTTCGAGGGGAATGGGTATCAAGTAACCTGGACTTTCGGGCATCTCTGTGCTTTGCTCGATCCGCAGGAGTATAACGAGCAGTGGAAAGGTTGGAGTTTGTCCTCGTTGCCTATGATACCACCGCGTTTCTCAATCAAAGTGCATGGGGACGAAGGAGTCCACAAACAATTCAATATCATCAAGGCGCTTATCTCCCAAGCTGATGAGGTGATTAACTGCGGCGATGCGGGGCAAGAAGGAGAATTGATACAGCGATGGGTGTATCAAAAGGCGGGATGTAAATGTCCTGTCAAACGTTTGTGGGTCAGTTCGCTCACCGAGGAGGCTATCAAAGAGGGATTTGCAAAACTAAAAGACCAATCAGAGTATCAACACTTGTATGAGGCCGGCTTGATGCGCGCTATAGGAGACTGGCTCTTGGGTATGAATGCAACGCGCGCATATACATTGAGGTATGCGCAAGGGGCTGGTCGCAATAGGCAAGTACTGTCTGTGGGGCGCGTACAAACACCTACACTGGCATTGGTGGTTAAGAGACAAGCGGAGATAGAACATTTCGTACCACGCACATACTGGGAACTGAAGACAAAATACAGAGATACGCTTTTTAGTGCACAGATACCTGTGGAAGATGGCGAATATGCAATCACTTCACAGCAGCAAGGCGAAGAATTGGTGAATAGTATCAAGGATTTGCCGCTGATGATTACTTCGGTAGAGAAAAAGAAAGCATTGGAGTTCGCTCCCAAGTTGTACGACCTGACTTCATTACAGGTGGATTGCAATAAGAAGTTCGGTTTCTCTGCAGATAAGACACTCCAACTTATTCAGTCTCTCTATGAGAAACGCGTGACAACTTATCCGCGCGTGGACACTACTTATCTCAGTGATGATATCTATCCTAAAGTGCCGAATACACTGTCAGGAATAAAAGAGTTTTTTCCACAGATAACACCCTTGCTCGCACTCAAAGCAGATGGTAAGAAAGGTGCAGGCTCGCTACCTAAATCCAAGAAAGTTTTTGATAGCAAGAAAGTGACAGATCACCATGCTATTATTCCTACAGGTATGCGTCCTGATGCCCTGACAGCAGAAGAACGCATGGTTTACAACCTTGTGGCACTGCATTTTATTGCGGCTTTCTATCCCGAATGTGAAGTGAGCAATACTACAGTTATGGCTAAATCAGGAGAGATAGATTTCCGTGTGACAGGTAGAGAAGTACTCAAGCAGGGATGGCGAGAAGTCTTTGAGGAAGGCCCAAGCACAAAGGAGGAAGGAGAAGAGGGGGCTGAGTCAGAGGAAACTAAGTCACTGCCTACATTTACTAAGGGAGAATTGGGGCCTCACGAGCCGATATTAAAAGAGAAAACGACCACACCGCCTAAGTACTATACAGAAGCTACATTGCTTCGTGCAATGGAAACAGCCGGCAAAACAGTAGAAGATGAAGAACTGCGTGACGCGATGAAAGAAAATGGTATCGGTCGCCCTTCTACTCGCGCTGCAATCATTGAGAAATTGTACCAGCGTAAATATATTATTAAACAAGGAAAGTCAATTCGGGCTACTGAGGTGGGAGTAGATTTAATACATACCATCATTTCTCCGCTGCTCAAATCGGCAGAATTGACCGGATTATGGGAAAAGAAATTGCGTGAGATAGAGCGTGGCGAATATACCGCGCAGCAGTTTCTTGATGAACTTAAACAAATGACATCTGGTGTGGTATATGATGTCAAAACCAATAAGGCAGGAATGCTCTGTCCTGTATGTCGGCAAGGACTGATTATTCGTGGCAATACACGCTATGGATGCTCGCGATGGAGGGAAGGTTGTACATATGCTGAGCCGTTTTGATAAGTGAACTTGGCAAAAAATGATATTTTTGCGTATTTCCGTCAATTTTTACACATTAGTTTGCTTGAAAATGTCTATCTTTGCGCCATATCTGGTGCATTGTTATTTTTTATGTGCAGGTAACAAATATTTTAATCTTAATAAATAACACAAACAAATTCTTTTTATGAAACTGAATTTAGGTGTATTCCGCGCTATGTTTCTGTCGGCCTGCCTGATGATGGGAATGGTTTTGCAGGCTCGTGTGGTAAGCGGAGTAGTGAAAGACCCAACAGGTG
>JAZNQB010000124.1:0-2707 GCA_045589995.1 Paludibacteraceae bacterium | reverse complement strand
TCCCAAGCCGTGGTATCATGGGTATGCGTACTTATGTGATGAATGTGAGTGCAGGCGAAGCTATCATGGCCCATCGATTCCTTGAATACCAGCCATGGAAAGGCGAAATAATCAAGCGTAACAACGGTTCACTCATCGCCATGGAAGCCGGTACAGCATATGCATATGCACTCGATAAACTGCAAGATAGAGGTAAATTCTTCATCGACCCACAAGAAGAAGTATATGCCGGTCAAGTGGTAGGCGAGAACGCCAAAGAGGGTGATATTGTTATCAATGTAACCAAGAGCAAGAAACTGACTAACATGCGCTCTAAATCAGCAGACGACAAAGCCGTGCTACCTCCACCTATTCGCATGAGTCTCGAAGAAGCATTGGAATATATCAAAGAAGATGAATATGTAGAAGTTACCCCACACGCTATGCGTATCCGCAAAATAATCCTTGACGAATTAGAGCGCAAACGCGCAGGAAGGTGATTTGAATTTAGATTTTAGAATGCAGATTGCAGATTTTAGAATAACCTCGCAGTAAAATAACAAAAAATATATAATTATGCAAATTACACAATCAGAATTGAAAAACTTGACAGCAACGCTCACTATCACTATTGAGCCAGCTGACTATCAAGAAGATGTACAAAAAGAGTTAAAGCAAGTGCGCCAAAAAGCACAAATGCCTGGATTCCGTCCTGGTATGGTGCCTGCTGGATTAGTTAAGAAAATGTACGGCAAAGGTATCCTTGCTGATGTACTCAACAAGAAAGTAGGCGAGAGCTTACAAAAGCATATCGAGGACAATAAACTCGCTATCCTTGGTGAACCATTGCCAAACAACGAACTCACTCCTGCTATCGACATGGATACACAGGACACTTTCACCTTCGCATTCGATATTGCTGTGGCTCCTGAGTTCGACGCTAAACTGAACGGAAAGAACAAACTGACCGAGTACGAGATTGAGGTGACAGACGAGATGGTAGAGAACCAAGTGAAGTCTTATACCGAGCGTTTTGGTGAATACACCCAAGCAGAAGAAGTAGTAGAAGGAGACCTTGTAAAAGGATTATGCAAAGAGGTAGATGGCGAAATCGTAAAAGAGGGCGCCATCCTCAATCCTCAATACATGAAGCAAAAGACCCAAGCTAAGAAATTCATCGGCGCAAAGAAAGGTGCTATCATCACTTTCAACCCTACCAAAGCATTCGGTAGCGAAGTAGAGGTTAGTTCACTCCTTGGCATCACCAAAGAGCAAGCAACTGAATTGAAGAGCGACTTCACTTTCGAAATTCAAGAGATCACTCGCCACACAGCAGCTGCTATCGACGGTGAGTTGTTCGCTAAGGTATATGGCGAGAATAATGTGAAAGATGAAGCAGAATTCCGCGCTAAAGTGAAAGCAGAAATCGTAGCTAACATGGCAGAAGATAGCAAATACAAATTTGGTATCGATGCAAAAGCTGCTATCATGAAGAAAATGGAGAAAGTAGAATTCCCTGTTGACTTCCTCAAGCGTTGGGTGCTCGCTACTAACGAGAAAATGACCGAGGAGCAACTCGAGAAAGATTTCCCACAGATGATTGAAGAACTCAAATGGCACCTTGCAAAAGACCAATTGATGAAGGAATTCAATGTGGATGTACAGAAAGAAGATGTAGAGGCTTATGCAAAAGAAGTAGCTAAAATGCAATTCATGCAATATGGCTTGATGCATATCGACGATCAATACCTCACTTCTTATGCACAAGAGATGCTCAAGCAGGAGAACCAACTCCGTGGCATTGTAGAGCGCGTGGCTGAGAACAAGATCTACGAAGCACTCAAGGGTGTGGCTAAGATTGAGAAGAAAGGCATTTCACATGCTGACTTTGGCAAACTATTCAACTAAAAAAGCAGCGTTAATGACGCATATACATTTTATAGCTATTGGCGGCGCGGCAATGCATAACTTGGCATTAGCCGTTGCCGGCAAAGCAGGATACAAGGTAACGGGGTCGGATGATGAAATCTTCGACCCCGCTTTGTCTCGTCTCAAAGAAGCAGGACTGCTTCCAGACGAGATAGGATGGCACCCCGAGCGTATCACTTCCGATATAGACGCTATTATATTAGGAATGCACGCGCGCGAGGACAATCCTGAATTGGTACGAGCAAGAGAATTGGGACTGAAGATATACTCTTTCCCAGAATACCTATACGAGCAGACACAAGATAAGATTCGTATCGTAGTAGGTGGCAGTCATGGAAAGACCACCACTACAGCCATGATTCTCTATGTGCTCCAACGATTAGGGATTGAAGCCGATTATATGGTGGGCGCGCAGATAGAAGGATTTGAGCGTATGGTACGATTGAGTGATACAGCTAAGTATGCCGTTTTTGAAGGAGACGAATACCTCACTTCCCCACTCGACCTGCGGTCTAAATTTCTGTGGTACCATCCACACATAGCCATTCTGACAGGCATCGCATGGGACCATATCAATGTATTTCCCACTTTTGACAAGTATGTAGATACTTTCCGCCAGTTTGTAGATAGTTTTGAACCACAAGGCAAGTTCATCTATTTCCAAGGCGACAACAATCTATGCCAGATAGCCGCACAAGCACGCCAAGACATCACATGTATTCCTTATGATGCCTATGACGGAGAAGTGGCGATGCAGATATTTGGCAAACATAACATGCAGAACTTACAAGCCGCTTGT